>NZ_JBFRFV010000006.1:0-264734 GCF_052115005.1 Massilia sp. 2TAF26 | reverse complement strand
GGCATGCGCCGCGCCGCCAGTTCCAGCAGTGCGCCATGCAGGGCGAGCGACAGCGCGCACAGGACGAGCAGGCGGCGGTTGGGTGACAGGAAAGCATTGGACCTCATCCCGCTAGTGTAGCGCCTGGGACCGTCCCTGCCCATCCGTGCGCCCAGGCATCGGCCGCCGCGCCATCATGCAGGCATGGATACCCCTCGCAAGCACAAGCTGCCCCTGCACCAGGTGCGGCGCTATCTCGAACCCGGCCCGGTGGTGCTGGTCTCCTCCGCCTGGCAGGGCCGGCGCGACATCATGACCATGGGCTGGCACACGGTCATGGAATTCTCGCCCTCGCTGGTCGGCTGCGTGATCGCTTCCAGCAACCACAGTTTCGAGCTGGTGCGCGGCAGCGGCGAATGCGTGGTCAACCTGCCCACGACGGCGTTGACGGAAGCGGTGCTGGGCATCGGCTCGACCAGCGGCGCCGACATCGACAAGTTCGACGCTTTCGGCCTGACGCCCCAGCCGTCGCGGCTGGTGGCCGCTCCCGCCATCCGCGAATGCCACGCGCAGTTCGAATGCCGGCTGCACGACGACAGCCTGGTCGAGCGTTATAACTTCTTCATCTGGGAAGTGGTGGCCGCGCGCGTGGCGTCGACCCCGGGCTACCCCGAGACCCTGCATTACCGCGGCGACGGGCACTTCATGCTGTCCGGGCCTACGGTCGACCTGAGCCGCCCCGGACTGAAGTAGGCTTGCCGGCCCTGCAGCTTCGATGACGAAGCGGCAAAGGCTTTGAGGGTTTTGCGCGACAGATAGGGAACAGGGCAGGCGCTTTCCTTGACGCAATACAGGGACTCCGGCACAGTTTCGCCTGCGCGGGGCTCGAACCCGCGCGCCGATTTCACCCAGCCTTTTCCCTACATGCCCATCGATTTCCAGCTTCCTTCCGATCCGCCCGCCCAGGTTCAGCCAGCCAGTGCCCCATCCTTCGACGACCAGTACGCCAGGGCGCGCGCCCTCGCCAACGGCGGCCAGCCGGCGCTGGCGCTGGCCGCCTATTCGGCGCTGCTGACCCGTTCGCCGGGCAATCCCGACGTCCTGCTGGGCCGCGGCATCGTGTATGCCCGCCTGGGGCGCTGGAGCGAAGCCGAGGCCGACCTCGGCGCGGCGGCGAAGGCCTCGCCCGATTATGCGGACGTGTGGGAAGCGCTCGGCAATACCTATCGCTGGAGCGAGCAGCCGGCGAAGGCGCTGGAAGCCTGGAACCGGCTTGTCGCCCTGCGCCCGAACGACCCGGCCGCCTATATCGCACGTGCGCGGTCCCGGCGCGCCCTCGGCCAGTCCGCCGAGGCGAAGGCCGACCTCGAACGCGCGCGCGCCCTCGGCGGCGAGGCCGGCGAGATCGACGGCCTGCTGGCCGACCTGCAGCCGCGTCCCGCAGTGCCCTCCGCCGGCAATCCGGACGCCACCAGCGCCGCCGGCTATGCCTGGGGCGCCAGCCTGGCCTCGAGCTGGACCGACGTCGGCAACGGCCCGCGCTGGAACGACCAGACCGCCAGCGTGCGTCGCTACCTGGCGAACGGCTCGATCGCCTTCGAAACCCTGCGCGCGCACCGCTTCGGCGAGCATGACTACGCCTGGGCGCTGGATGCCTATACCGGCCTGTGGCGCGGCGCCTATGCCAACCTGCGCTACCAGCATTCGGCCGCCAGCCGCCTGTTCCCGGCCAATTCCGGCCGCGTCGAGGTCTGGCAGGCCCTGGGCGGCGGCTGGGAGGCCTCGCTCAGCGACGACGTGCTGGGATTCGATTCGCGCGTCAACATCTATGGCGCCAGCATCGCCAAATACCTTGGCAATTTCTACGTCCAGCTGCGCCACC
The DNA here is from genome assembly GCF_052115005.1 of Massilia sp. 2TAF26. Taxonomy (NCBI): domain Bacteria; kingdom Pseudomonadati; phylum Pseudomonadota; class Betaproteobacteria; order Burkholderiales; family Oxalobacteraceae; genus Massilia; species Massilia sp. 2TAF26. The sequence continues at coordinate 262,873 of NZ_JBFRFV010000006.1, read as the reverse complement.
AGGACATCGTGTCGTCGGGTTCGCACAGCACCGGCGAGCGCCTGCTGGGACGCTGGTACTACCTCGGCGACGCCGACAACTACCTCGAAATGAGCGTCAACAGCGGCCGCAGCGACGATCCCCTCAGCCTGGTCGGCGGGCGCGCCCGTTCGGGCGGCGGCGGTCTTGCCTGGGTGCGCTACTTCAGCCCGCAATGGGGCGGCAAGATCGGCGCGACCTTCTCGCATACCGCCTCGGGTAACGGCGGCGACGAGCGCGGCCTGTCCTTCGCGCTGTACCGCCGATGGTAGCAGTGGCCGACAAGCCGGCCGCCGCACCGTCGAAACACCGCGGCCCGGCCGCCCGCGCCCTGGGCGCCGCCCTTGGCGAAGTGCTCAGCTGCCTGCCGGCCCTGGTGCTGGCCTGGCTCTGCCTGCGCGTGGCCGAGAGCTGGCATGCCGCCGGCGGCGACATGAAAGTCTCGATCCTGTTCGGGCCGGCGCTGGCGAACGATCTGCTGTCGCTGCTCCGTTACGGTTTCCTGTTCGTGCTGGGCGCGCCGCTGCTGGCGCTGGTGCCGGCCCCGCGCTGGCGCAGGGCGCTGCTGGGCGTCTGCTGGTCGCTGCTGCTGGTGGCCCAGGCCGGCCTGCTGCAATACCACTGGGTTGCCGGAGTGCCGCTGGGCGCCGACCTGTTCGGCTATACCAGCGCCGAAGTCGCGACCACGGTCGGCGGCGGCTGGCGCGCCGATGTGCCGCTGGTGGCGGCTCTGGCATGCGCGCTGGCCGTGCTGTGGCTGGCGCTGCGGGCCTGCGGCCGTCCCTGGTGGCCGCGCGCGGACGCGCGCAGTAGCTTGATCTTCGGCGCCGCGAGCCTGCTGGCCTTCGCCTTCCTGCCCGACCATTACGCGCCCACCGCCGCCCAGAGCGAAGCCAGCATCGACTACCTGCTGAACAAGACCGCCTACTTTGCCGACCGCAACCTGGCCCACCTGATGGGCAGCGGCGGCGGCACAGCGGTCGAACACCGCTCAGGCGAGTTGCCCTGGGCCGACAAGGACGCGCGCTATCCCTTCCTGCATCCGGAGCGCACGCCGGACACGCTCGGCCCGCTGTTCGAACGCCGCGCCGGTACGCCGCCGAACCTGGTCTTCATCATCGTCGAAGGCCTGGGCCGCAATTTCTCCGGTCCCGGCGCCCGCCTGGGCAGCTTCACGCCCTTCCTCGACGAACTGGCCGGCCGCAGCCTGTATTTCGAGAACTTCCTGTCCGGCCAGGGCCGCACCTTCGGCGTGCTGACCACGATGTTCGGATCGCTGCCTTTCGGCGAGAACGGCCTGGCCGCGCTCGGCGACAAGGCGCCGCGCCACGCGTCCATCCTGAGCGTGCTGAAGGCCCAGGGCTACCGCCTGGGGTTCTACAGCGGGTCCGACCTCGACTTCGACAACGAAGGCAGGTTCCTGCGCCAGGAAGGTGTCGAGCAGTTCGTCAGCGAGCGCGATTACGGCCCGCCGGCCCAGCGCAGCAACGACTGGGGCTATGCCGACGGCGAGCTGGTCGACATGACCCTGCGCAGGGAAAGCATTGCGGCAAAGGAGACGCAGGCGCCGTCGCTGACGATCATCCAGACCACCAGCATGCACGACCCCTTCACCTTCCCGGACAAACCGCGCTACATGGAGAAGGTGGGGCAGCGCCTGGCCCAGCTGGGCATCGCGCCGAACGCTAACCCGGGCTATGCGGCCCAGCGCGAGATCTTCGCCAGCGTCCTCTACACGGACGACGCGCTGCGCCGCTACTTCGACGGCGCGAAGAAGCTGCCGGGCTATGAGAACACCATCTTCGTGATCACCGGCGACCACCGCCTGCCCGAGCTGCCGATGGACACCCGCATCGAGCGCTACCACGTACCGCTGATCGTCTACTCGCCGCTGCTGAAGCAGCCGCGCGCCATCAAGTCGGTCAGTTCCCAGTTCGACATCGCGCCCTCGCTGCTGGCCTACCTCTCGAACAATCACGGCCTGAAATCGCCGCCGGCCGTGACCTGGCTCGGCACCGGCCTGGATACCGAGGCGGCTTTCCGCAACCTGCACGTGGTCCCGCTCAAGCAGACCAAGACCGAGCTGAGCGACTTCGTGTCCGGCACCGTCTACCTGGCGCAAGGCCGGCTGTATGCGCTGGCCGACGGCATGCGGACCGACCGCGCGCCGGAAGGCAAGGCGTTATCGGTGGCACGGGCCCAGTTCCAGTCCTTCCTGCAGGCGAACGCCGTGGCCGGCCGCTCTCCCGAGCTGGCGCCGCCGGATGCCGTCGACGCGCTGGCAGCCTATGGCGCCACCAGCCGCAATCTGCGCAGCGTGGCGCTGGCGGCCGAGGGCGGCGGTGTGGGCGTCTCCAATGTGCGCCGCGCGGCGGCGCCGGGACCCGACGGGGCGGCGATGGTCGAGGCGACCCTGCACAACGAGTCGACCACGGCCTCGCGCGCCTTCGTGCCGCTGCTGGTGATCAGCACTGCCGGCGGACTCGAAGTCGTCGAAGTCGCCGGCGCGCCGCGGACCATGGAAGCGGGCGCCACTCTGAAGATTGCGCTGCCGGCCAGGCTGGGCAAGCTGCCGCAGGGGACCTATTTCGTGTCCGTGATTCCTTCGCATCCCGAGACCGGGCGCTCGATCGGCATCGGCCAGTACCACGTGGAGATGCCGCTGTGAGGCAAATGCTGCGTACCGCGCTGCTGGCTGCGCTCGTCGCCGGCAGTGCGCATGCCGCAGAGACGGCCGGCCCGCGGGCGATCTGGACCTGGGAAGGCGAGTCCTACGCCATGCTCGAGAGCGAGGGCATGGCTGCCCAGGGCATCGCCTTCCTGAAGACGAAATCGATCGGCACCGTCTACCTGTACGCCGACGCCTGGCGCGGCCGCAACCTGATCGTTTCGCAACCGGAGCGCTACCGCCGCCTGCTGCGCCGCCTGCACGGGTCCGGCCTGAAGGTCTACGCCCTGCTGGGTTCGGGCTACCTGAACACCGAGCGCTATGTGCTGCCGCGCCACCGCGAGGAGGCCGTCGCCATGCTCCAGCGCGTGCTCGACTATAACAAGGCTGCGGCCCCCGAAGAACGCTTCGACGGCATCAACCTCGACATCGAACCTCATATCCTCGCCGAGTGGTCGACCCGCAAGATGGAGTTGCTGGCCAACTTCCTCGACATGTCGGATACCCTGATGCGGGTGAAGGCCCAGTCGGGCCAGGCGCTGCCGATCGGCCCCGCCATCCCGTTCTGGCTGGACGGCATCCAGCTCGACTGGCATGGCAGGCGCAAGCCGGTCAACCAGCACGTGCAGGACATCTACGACTACGTGGCGCTGATGGATTACCGCGACCATGCGGACGGCGGCGACGGCCTGGTCAGCCATGCGATGGACGAGCTGGCGTATGGCGAGACCATTGGCCGCCCGGTCCTGATCGGCATCGAAACCATGCCGAACGAGTTGAAGAAGGTGTCGTTCAATCACCTGGGCGAGCCCGACCTGGAGCGCGAGCTGGCGGCGACCTCGCGCAGCGTGGGCGGCATGCGCTCCTTTGGCGGCTTCGTGGTGCATCACTACGCCTCCTACCGCCGCTGGCTGGGTCTCGACTAGGATCCTCCGTTGGAAGGCCCGCGCACCACCAGCACCGGAATCGCGCAGATACTCAGCACCTTCCAGGTCTCGCTGCCCAGCAGCCGCGCGCGCAGGCCGCCGCGCCCGTGGGAGGCCATCACGATCAGGTCGCAATGGCGGTCGCGCGCGGTGTCGACGATGGCCGCGGCCGGGCTTTCATAGGGCAGCAGCAGGGTCTCGCAGGGGATGCCGGCTTCGGCGGCGCGGCGCGCGATCCAGGCCAGGGCGTCGGCGCCGTTGCGTTCGCGTTCCTTGAGCCAGGCGGCGCGCACCGGGTCTTCGTCGGCCAGGGGCTCCAGCCGTGCGGGCGGCCCGGCATGCAGGCCGAGGATGGAACCGCCGCCGAGCGCCGCCAGTTCGAGGGCGGCGGCGAGGGCACCGCTGCACAATTCGGTGCCGTCGGTGGGAACGAGGATGCGTTGGTACATGATGGTACCCCTGTCAGCGGTGGACCAGCACCGGGATCGTGCCGTGCACCAGCACCTTCTGGGTCTCGCTGCCCAGCAGCAGACCCTTCAACCCATGGCGTCCGTGCGAGGCCATCACGATCAGGTCGCAGCCCAGGCGCCGGGCGGCGCCGATGATGGCGGCCCAGGGATCGTCCTCGACCGCGTGTTCGCTGCGGCAAGGCACGCCGGCATTGCGCGCGGCGTCCTCGATGACGGCCAGGATGCGGCGGGCGCGGGCGCTGCTGGCGGCATCGAACTGCTGGGGCRTGTCTTCCAGCATGCCGCTGTCGGCGGTGACGACGCGGAAGGGCGGCGTCACGGTCAGCCCCACGACCTCGGCCCCGACTTCGCGGGCGAAATCGACGCCGGCCAGGATCGCGCGTTCGGAGGCTTCGGAACCGTCGCTCGGGATCAGGATGCGCTTATACATGGCTTTCCCTCCATGAATGTCCCAGTTGGCTGGTTCATTCAGGATGGTGGATATGCATCCAGTATAGTTTGACCTGAATCAAATGCAAATCCGCCCTCGACGGCCAGGCGTCCGCCGCTCTCGACCGTGTAGCGGCCGCCTTCGAGCTCGGCCGCCAGCGCCACCCGGGCGCCGAGTTCGATCGGCGCGCGGAAGCGGCCGTCCAGCCGGAGCACGCGGCGCCCGCCGGCGCGCTCCAGTTCGGCGCAGCTGCGGGCCAGGGTGTGCATGCCCTGGATGATCGGCGCCTTCAGGCCCATCAGCCGCGCGGTCCAGGGCCAGAGGTGAATCGGGTTCCAGTCGCCCGACACCGAGGCATACTCGCGTCCGCTGGTGGCGGACAGCTGCCAGCCGGCGATCGGCGCCGGCTTCGGCGCTTCCGGTGCGGCGGGGCGGTGGTGGTGGCCCGCGCGTGTGCCGCGCACCACCAGGTAGTTGCTGCGGCAGATAAACACCAGTTCGCCGTCCTGGATCGCGCGGGTGTCCAGCAGGGCGTGCACGGCGCCGTTGGCGGCCGGCGGTTCGACCTTCACCTCGGTCAGCAGTTCCAGCGGGCGGCCGGGCGCCGGCGTCCTCCCGGCTTCCAGCGCATTGTCGACGTGGATGGCGCCGACCACGCGGAAGGGGAAGGAGGCGCCCAGCATGGTCGCCAGGTGGGCGCGCTGGGCCGGCAGGTAGTACCAGGTGAGCGGGATGTGGGTGCCTTCGAAACCGAGGGCGGCGCGGTAGCGGGCCACGCTGGCCTCCTCGATGCGGTCGAGCCGGTAGCGGGTCGGCGCCGCCGTCGCGGCGGAGGAGGGCGCCGGCCGCTTGAACAGCGCGCGCAGCAGGGTCGCCGCGGACATCGGCGGCAGCGGAAGGGACAATGAAAGTTTCGACATGGCTTGTCAACAGTTGTTAGTTATGGCTTTCCGCTGTAACATATCGTTTTTGATATAAAGAATCACCTGTATATACGAGGATGGAATGAAGAAGTACGCGTTTGCCCTGGCTGCCCTGACGGCCGCAGGCCTGGCACCGGCCCAGGAAGTCGTTCGCATCGGCCACGTGGCCGCGATGACAGGACCGGTGGCCCACTTCGGCAAGGATAGCGAAAACGGCGTCCGCATGGCGATCGACGCGCTTAATGCACGCGGCGCAACGATAGGCGGACGCAAGGTCAAGTGGCAGCTGGTGGCCGAGGACGACGCCGGCGAACCGAAGCAGGCGACGGCGGCGGCCCAGAAGCTCGCCGATGCCAAGGTCAACGGCGTGATCGGCCACGAGACCTCGGGCACCACCATCCCGGCCTCGAAGATCTACTTCGATGCCGGCATCCCGCAGATCACCGCCTCCTCGACCAATCCGGCCTACACGCGCCAGGGCTTCAACACCACCTTCCGCGTGGTCGCCAACGACATCCAGCTCGGCCGCGCGCTGGGCCGCTACGCGGTCAAGAACATGGCCGCCAAGCGCGTCGCCGTGATCGACGACCGCACCGCCTACGGCCAGGGCCTGGTCACCGAGTTCGTCAACGGCTTGCGCCAGCAGGGCGTGAACGTGGTGGCGAAGGAGTTCACCAACGACAAGGCGACCGACTTCTCGGCGATCCTGACCCGCATCCGCGCCAGCAATCCGGACCTGGTGTTCTTCGGCGGGATGAACGCGGTGGCCGGTCCGATGCTGCGCCAGATGAAGCAGCTCGGCCTGAACGTCAAGATGATGGGCGGCGACGGCATCTGCTCGGACGAGATGCACAAGCTGTCCGGCGGCACCATGGCCGACGGCCAGGTGGTGTGTGCGGAAGCCGGCGGCGTGGAAGAATCGGGCAAGGCCGGCATGGAAAACTTCCGCGCTGCTTATCGCAAGCGCTTCGGCATCGACGTCCAGATCATCGCACCGTATTCCTATGATGCGACCATGCTGCTGGCCGAGGCGATGAACAAGGCCGGTTCCTCGGCGCCGGCGAAATACCTGCCGGAACTGGCGAAGATCCGTTACAAGGGCGTGACCGGCCATATCGCCTTCGATCCGCACGGGGACATCCGCGACGGCACCATCACCCTGTACACCTTCAAGGGCGGTCACCGCACCCAGCTCGCGGTCACAAAATAAGCCCCCACCGGGCGTCCGCGGGGCCTCAGCGCGCCGGGCTGTCCGCCGGCGCCACGATGCTCTCGCCGATCACTTTACGGGCCGCGCTCAGCACCCGTTCCGACAGCGCCGGGTCGCCCTTGGCGGCGCCGCGCGCCACGGCCTGGGCGCCCACCAGGGTCGCCACCAGGGTCAGCGCGCGGCCATGCGCGTCGTTGCCGGGCTGGGCGGCTTCGAGCTCGCGCTCGAAGGTGCGCACCATGTCCAGGTAACCCGCCGAAAACCGCAGGCTGATGGCGCGGTCCTGGCGGCCGATCTCGCTGGCCGAGGCCGAGATCGGGCAGGCGCCGGCGTAGTCGTCGCGGCAGTCGGCCGACAGGAAATGGTCGACGAAACGCGCCAGGCCCGGCATGCCGTCGCGCCCGTGTTCCTCGAGGCGCACGCGGGTCTGCTCGAGGCCGAACGACAGGGCGGCCATCGCCAGTTCTTCTTTCGAACGGAAGTGTGCGTACAGTGCCCCATGGGTCAGGCCGGCCTCCTTGCTGATCTCCGCCACGCCGACACCGTCGATGCCGCGCTCGCGAATGAGCTTGCTGGCGGCCCGGACCAGGGAAGCCCTGTTTTCGGCGCTTTTTTCCTTGCTGCTTCTCATGTCACTATTATAACTCCCGGGGTGGGCGCGCCGCGTCGCAGAATTGGCGACAGCCTGCGCGGCAAGCGTAATCGGCCCTTCGTCAGCAACTGCTATCCTGTAAAGACGCCAGCGAGCAGGAGGACAGTTTCACGATGGTCATGCAGGATCCCCGGCCCGATGCGCCGTTTCATATCGTGCTGAATGCCGGTTCGGGCCGCACCGACACCGGCCTGCGCTGCGCCACCATCCGCGAGGTGATCGAACGGGCCGGCCGGCGCTGCGAGCTGGAGGTCGTGAAGGACGGCTCCCGCCTGCCGGAAATCGCCGCCGCGGTGGCGGAGCGGGCCGCGCGCGAAGGCGGCGTCCTGGTGGCGGCCGGCGGCGACGGCACTCTCAACGCGGTAGCGCACGAGGCGGTGTGCCGCGGCTGCGTGTTCGGCGTCCTGCCGCAGGGCACTTTCAACTACTTCGGCCGCACCCACGGCATTCCCGAAGACCTGCGCGAGGCGGTGCATGCGCTGCTGCGCGCGCGGGTGCGCCATGTGCAGGTGGGCCTGGTCAACGGCCGCAGCTTCCTGGTGAACGCCAGCGTCGGCCTGTATCCGCGCCTGCTCGAGGAGCGCGAGCACGACAAGCACCAGTTCGGGCGCAGCCGCGTCGTGGCCCTGCTGTCGGCGCTGAAGACGGTATTGGGACGGCACCGCAACCTGCGTATCGCGATCGATCTGGACGGGCATACGCAGCGCCTGAGGACCCCGACCCTGTTCGTCGGGAACAACCGCCTGCAGATGGAACAGGTCGGCATGCAGCCGCTCGACCACGCAGTGGAGGAAGGGCGGCTGGCGGCGATCGCCCCGCGCCCGGTGGGACGGCTGCGCATGCTGGCGCTGGTGCTGCGCGGTGCGCTGGGACGGCTCGGCCAGGCCGAGGACGTGCGGGCCTTCGCCTTCCGCGGCATGACGGTGCGCGCGCCGCTGATGTCCGGGCGCCGCCGCGTCAAGGTGGCGGTCGACGGCGAGGTCTGCCAGCTGGCATTGCCGCTGCGCTTCGAGGCGCTGGAAGGCCGGCTGGCGCTGCTGGTGGCGGATGCGCTGGAACAGCCGCCCGGCGCGGCCTGATCAGCCCTGCAACAAGGCGCGCAGATCCGCCAGCGGCAGCGGACGGCCGAGCAGATAGCCCTGGGCCTCGTCGCAGGACGCCGCGCGCAGGAAGTCCAGCACCTCGGCGGTCTCCACGCCTTCCGCCACCACCGACATCTGCAGCGCGTGGGCCATGTCGACGAAGGCCTTCACGAAATCGAAGGCGCTGATGCGGCCGTCGTCCTGCAGCACGAAGGAGCGGTCCAGCTTGAGCACGTCGATCGGCAGGCGGCGCAGGTAGGCCAGGCCGGAATAGCCGGTACCGAAATCGTCGACCGCCAGCTTGACGCCGAGCGCCTGCAGCTCGGCCAGCATGGCGGCGGTGCGTTGCAGGTCTTCGATCAGGGCGCTCTCGGTCAGCTCCAGTTCCAGGCTCGACGGCGCCAGGCCGGCGTCGGCCAGCGCTTCGCGCACTTCGGCCACGAAGCCCGGCTGGGCCAGCTGGCGTGCCGAGACGTTCACCGACACGCGGATCGGCCTGTCGAACTCGTCGACCAGGCGGCGCGTCTGGCGGCAGGCTTCGCGCAGTACCCAGCGTCCGATCGGATTGATGAGCCCAGTCTCTTCGGCGATGCCGATGAACTGCTGCGGCGGCACCATGCCCTGCTGCGGATGGCGCCAGCGGATCAGCGCCTCCATGCCGACTACCGCCATGCTGCGCAGGTCGACGCGCGGCTGGTAGTGCAGCTCGAACTCCTCGCGCGCCAGCGCCGGCCGCAGCGACAGTTCGAGCGCCATGCGGGCGCGCGCCGCCACCGTCATCTCAGGCTCGAAGAATCGGTAGCGGTTGCGGCCCTCGGCCTTGGCACGGTACATCGCGGTGTCGGCGGTCTGGAACAGCAGCTCGCGGGTGGCGGCGTCGCGCGGGTACATGCTGATGCCGATCGAGGCACCGACCACCACGTCCTGGCTCCCGACCGCCACCGGCAGGGTCAGCGCCTCCAGCAGCTTGGCGGCGATGCGCGCGGCGGCGCGGCCGGCATCGGCCGCGCCGCCGGTGCAGGCGGCCACCACCACGAATTCGTCGCCGCCCAGGCGCGCCACCATGTCGGCCGGGCGCAGAATCCTGCGCAGCCGGGCGGCGACTTCGCACAGCAGCACGTCGCCGTGGTCGTGGCCGAAGGAGTCGTTGACTTCCTTGAAGCGGTCGAGGTCGAGGAACATCACGGCCACCGCCTGGCCGGGCGCGCAGTTCGCGAGCATGTGTTGCAGGCGGTCGTGCAGCAGGGCGCGGTTCGGCAGGCCGGTCAGGGTGTCGTGGGTGGCCAGTTCCTGCAGGCGGCTCTCGGCCTGCTTGCGGCCGGTGATGTCGGTCAGCAGGCCGGTGATGGACTCGAGGCGGCCGTCGGCATCGCAGCGCGTGCTGCCGTTCAGCAGCACGTGCAATGTGTGGCCGGCGGCATGGCGCAGCACGGCGTCGAAGCCCTGCACGGTCGCATGGCCCTGCTGGCCGGGTTCGAACTCGTCCCAGGGAAAGGTTTCGAACAGGCGCGCCAGGCGCGAGCCGACCAGGGTCTCTCGCGGGTAGCCCGAGAGCGCGCACAGGGCCGGGTTGACGTCCAGGATGCGGCCTTCGGCATTCGCCACCACATAACCGGCCGGCGTCATTTCGATCACTTCGCGGAAGCGCTGTTCGCTGTCGCGCAGCTGGCGTTCGGCTTCCTCGCGTTCGGTCAGGTCGCGGATGATCGCCTGGAAGAATTCCTGGTCGCCGTCCTCGAAGCGCGATACGTGCACCTCGGCCGGGAAGGTGCTGCCGTCCTTGCGCCGCTTGGTGATGCGCAGCAGGTGGGTCCGGCCCTGGCGCAGGCTGTCCAGCAGGTGCGGGCCGTAAGTGAAGCCGCTGTCGATCGCGCGCGCCGAGAGGCCGATCATCTCGTCCTCGCGGTAGCCGAAGTGGGCGCAGGCGCGCCCGTTGGCGGCGATGATGCGCAGCTCGCGGTCGGTGATCAGGATGCTGTCGCCGGCCTGCTGGAACAGGTTGCGGAAACGTTGCTCGCTCTTGCGTACCGCTTCGGTGGCGCGGCGCTTTTCGGTGATGTTGTGGAAGTAGACCGACAGGCCGTCCGGGGTCGGGTAGGCGCGCGCCTCGACCCACTCGCCGGTCGGCCCCCAGCAGGCTTCGACGATGCCGGGCTGCCCGCTGGCCATCGCCTGGCGGTAGCAGTCCATCAGCGAACTGCCTTCGAGCGCGGGCGCCACTTCCAGCAGGGGCAGGCCGAGGGCATCGCCGATTTCGATGTCGACGAAACTGGCGGCCTTGCGGTTGGCGTAGATGATGCGCCAGTCGCGGTCGACAGCGAAGAAGGCGTCGCCGATGTTCTCCAGCATGGCGTCCATGCGCTCGCGCGAACGTTTCAGCTCTTCGAGGGCATCGTCGATGCGCAACTGCGCATTGGCGGCAAGGGCAATCGGGGCCGGCGCATTCATGTTGTGGTTCCGTTCGGGGAGCGACTGGGGATGGGGGGCGGAGCTTATGCGCACCAGGTAGAATCTGCGCGGCCGAGTATAATCATTCCACATGGAAACTTCCAGCGGACTGGTGCGTGTTAGCGACAGTTCAGAATCTTCCGACGTCGGCGGAAGGGGAGACGCGGCGGGCAGGGCGCCCGCCGCTCGAGGTGGTCAAGGTTGCTGTTTGTCTTGCTTGCCCTGTTGCTGATTACTTAATCCTCCTTGCTGGCTGTTGCCCGGATTCGCCTGCCCGCGCTGGGAGCTACCCTGGGCCGGGGTGCCGCCCGGCTGGCCGGCGTTGGCCGATTGCAGGTTGCCCGAGTCGGCGAGGTCGGGCGATCCGATGCCGCGATCGCGGCCGCCGTCGTTGAGGTTGCCAGCGGTGCCGGTCCTGCCGGCGCTGCTGGTGCCTACGCCGCTGAGTTCATCATGGTTGCGGCCTTTGGTGCCTTTGCCTTTGTATTCCTGGTTACTGGGCATATGCGCTCCTATTCCGTGCCGAAGCCTCCATGGTAGGCCGCCCACGGCGGCGGACAATCGGAAAACAGGCGGACGGTGCGTAGGATCACTCGGACATGACATTGACAAACCTGCCAGGGCATGGCGCAATCCAGGGTCGGACGAAATCGATGAGCAGTAGCGGCACAGGCAAGGGACGAGGTGCTGGACGGGGTTCGGGCAGGGCCACGCTGGAGCAGGTGGCGGTGCGCGCCGGGGTCTCGACGATGGACGCTTCGCGCGCCATCGGCCAGCCGGAACTGGTGCCCTCGCTGACCACGGTCGAAACCCCGCGCTACCAGGTCGGCTACCGCGCGGCGTCGCTGCTGCTGGACGTCATCGCGGGCAAGACGCCGCCGGCGCGCCGCATCGACCTCGGCTTCACCCTGCGCGAACGCGAGAGCGCCTGAATGAGGGTCCGGAGTCCGTATTACTGAAACACTGTTTCGCGGGGACGACGGTAACGCGCCGCCTACGCCGCCGCCACCGCCAACGGAAAACGCAGCGTAAAAGTACAACCCATCCCCGGACCAGCGCTGCGCGCATCCACGCTGCCGCCGTGCAGCGCGGTGAGCTCCTTCACCAGCGCGAGCCCGAGCCCGAGTCCACCTTGTGACCGGTCGATCGCGGTCGGTCCCTGCACCAGCACGTCGAAGATGGTCGGCAGGACCTCGGCGGCGATGCCGACCCCGGTATCGGCCACTTCGATCACGGCTTGCGTCCCGGCGGCGCGGGCGCGCACCGCGATGCTGCCGCCGGCCGGCGTGTACTTGATCGCGTTATGCAGCAGGTTGGCGAAGATCTGCTCGAGGCGGGTCGGGTCGGCGTCGATCCACAGCGCGCCGGCTTCGACCTTCCAAACGTGGGCGCCGGCATCGGCCAGTTCGCGCGTCGCGCAGCACTGGCGCAGCAGGGCGCCGGCATCGATGCGCGAGCGTTTGAGTGTCACCTTGCCGGACAGGATGCCGCGCACGTCGAGCAGGTCGTCGACGATGCGGGTCAGGTGGCGCACCTGGCGCCGGCCGATCTCGCGCGCGTGGGCGGCCAGCTCCGGCTTCACGCCCGGCAGGTCGAGCACCTGCAGCGCGCCGGCGATCGCCGCCAGCGGGTTGCGCAGCTCGTGGCTCAGCATGGCGAGGAAGGCGTCCTTGGCATGGCTCTGGCCCTCGGCCTCGCGCCGCGCCTCCTGTTCGCTGCGCAGCAGGGCTTCGCGCTCGTCCTGCAGCTGCTGGCGGGCGCCGCGTTCGCGCGCGAGGTCGCTGCTGGTGCGGCGCAGGCCGTCGAGCAGGGTGTCGACTTCGACGACCCGGGTCGGCGCACCGGCCGGTTCGGCGCCGCCGGCCAGGGCCTGGGCCGCCGCGTGGGCCTGGTCCAGCGATACCGAGAGCCGCTTGGCCAGGAACACGGCGATGCCGATCGCCAGTCCCATCACGCCCAGCAGGGCCAGGGCCGCGTACAGGGTGGCGGTGCGCGCCGGTCCCTCGATCTCGGGCGCCGGCACCCCGATCGCGAGGGTCCAGCCGGACAGCGGCGCGCGGGTGTAGACGCTGTAGACGTCGACGCCGTCGTGGGTGGTGTGGCGCAGGATGCCGTTCGGCTGGCGCCGCGAGGCCTGGTACAGCTCGGGGCGCACCGGCTTGCCGACCAGCTCTTCGGCGTTGCGGTTGCGGGCGATCGAGATGCCCCTGGCGTCGAAGATCGTGATCACCCAGTCGCGGCCGATGGCCGGGTCGTCGAACACACGCGCAAAGTAGGCGGCATCGAAGATCTGGCTGACCACGTAGCGCTCGCCGAGCACGCGCGGCACCGGCACGTCGATCGAGACCGTGGGACGCTTCGCCAGGATGCCGAGAAAGTAGCCGGAGACGCGGGTCTTCTGGGCCTCGTAGACATCGCCGACCCATTTCGCCTTGTAGTCCGGCAGCGGCGAGCCCCAGGGCACCAGGGTGTTCAGCCTGGGCGTGCCGTCGTAGTCCATCAGCAGGGTCCAGGACCAGGGCGTGCCGCGGTTCATGGCGCTGGCTTCGCGGTGCAGCTGGGCGAAGTCGGCGCGGCGCAGGGCCTCGGAGTTGACGATCCCGCGCAGCGAAGCGTCGGCGACGGCGATCTCGCGGTCGATCACGAGGGCGGTGGCGCGTCCGGTCTCCTGCACGCCGCGGATGCGCGATGCCCGTTCCGAGTCCAGCAGCCGGCTCAGGCCCACCGAGGCGATCAGCACCACGGGCACCAGGATGGCCGCCGCCATCAGGATCAGGTAAGTACGGGCTTTCATCCGGCTTAAGAAATTGCTAAGAAGCTACATTGTACGTGCACTCCCGTGACCGTGCTCGGCATTTCACGCGCGCGTCCCGGCCCGGCGCTTTGGGATAGCATGAGGCCCGGCACTGACACATCTACCCGGGAGGACGGCATGGCGAAAGTACTGGTTCTGTATTACTCCACCTACGGCCACATCGAAAAGATGGCGGAGGCGGTGGCCGAAGGGGCGCGCGCGGCCGGGGCCACGGTGGCACTCAAGCGCGTGCCGGAGACCGTGCCCGAACACATCGCGCGGCCGGCGCACTTTAAGCTCGATCAGCAGGCGCCGATCGCCACCGTCGACGAGCTGCCGGATTACGACGCCATCATCATCGGCGCGCCGACCCGCTACGGCCGCATGCCCTCGCAGATGGCGGCCTTCCTCGACCAGACCGGCGGCCTGTGGGCGCGCGGCGCCCTGCACGGCAAGGTCGGCGCGTCCTTTACCTCGAGCGCGACCCAGCACGGCGGCCAGGAGACCACCCAGTTCTCCATCATCACCAACCTGCTGCACCTCGGCATGGTGGTGGTCGGCCTGCCGTACAGCTTCGCCGGCCAGATGACCCTCGACGAGATCACCGGCTGCAGTCCCTACGGCGCCAGCACCATCGCGGGCGGGCAAGGGCAGCGGCAGCCCAGCCAGCTGGAGCTGGACGGGGCGCGCTTCCAGGGGGACCTGGTGGCGAAGACGGCGGCGAAGTTGTTTGGGTGATCCCGAGACAGCGCGTTCACGGTTGCGCCCTCGTCTCGGTCCACATGCCGTGGCGCGAGATGACCCAGAACGGCATCAACGCGCTGCTCAACCTGTACTACGACATGAAGCGTCCGGTGACCCGCAAATTCCCGGTCAGCGTGAGCCTGCGCGCATCGCTGTCGGAGGCTGCCGGATGCCGACGCAAGGCCGCCTGAAAGCGCCGGGAGGGCGTTTTTTGAACCCGCACTGGAAGTCTGAGAAGGCGTCAATAGAGATAATGGTCGAGGCACCGGATTCCCTGGCAGCGGCTTCACGAAGGGCGAGCATGTCCATAATGGCTGTGACTACGCGCGATAGATCCAGCCGTGCCGCAACGCCCCGCTGTGTTTTTTATGAGGCTTCGTGTAAGATATCGGCACCCATTGGGGAGTAGCCTGCTTCCGCGTCATGCGGAAGCGCTCGTATCAACATACTCGTCGCCGTTTGACTGCACCGTCGCGACGTGGTACGGGCAGCCGTCTCGGTTGGCAAGACCTTTGGCATTCCGCGTGCTCAGGCTGGGCCGTGCGGGTATGCCATCGTCTCTGCCCGGCCAGTGAGATATTCATGAATGTAGCCGCCACGCTAGCCATCGCGCTTGCCATGTCCACCGACGCCTTCGCCGTCGCCATCGGCAAGGGCGCAGCCCTGCATCGTCCCCACCTCAAGGAAGCACTGCGCACGGGCCTGATCTTCGGCGTGATCGAAGGCCTGACGCCTCTGGTCGGCTGGGCCATGGGGAAGGTGGCGGCCCCCTACGTCGAAGCCTGGGATCATTGGATCGCCTTCACCCTGCTGGGGGCGCTGGGGCTGCGCATGATCTACGCCAGCCTGAGCGCGGACGATGAGGATGAGGAAAAGCCGAGCAGTCACGCCTTCTGGCTGCTGGCGATCACCGGTTTCGCCACCAGCATCGACGCCATGGTGGTCGGCGCCAGCCTCGCCTTCATCGACGCGAATATCGTCGCCACCGCCGGCGCGATCGGCCTGGCCACCTTCGTGATGGTGACCATCGGCGTGATGCTTGGGCGCGGCCTGGGGCACCTGGTCGGCAAGCGGGCGGAGCTGATCGGCGGTTTCGTGCTGATTGCGATCGGTGCGCTGATCCTGTACGAGCACCTGGGCGCGGGTTGATTCAGGCGCCGTGGCCGGCGCGCGACTTCATCAGGCCGCGGATCGACCGGTGGAAGTCCTTCAGCACCAGCGTACCCCAAGGGGTGCCGTCGACCTTCACGCGCGACTTGTTCACGAAGCAGGTGGTCTAGTTGGGGACTTCGCCGCCGACCTTTCCGACGACTTCCACGTGTATGCGGTGGAATCGGAGCCGCGCGAGATCCGCAGGTACCGCGACGGCATCCTCTACCACAGCGCGCCCCGACCTGGTCATGGGCGAGCGGGTGTTCGAGCAGCTTTCCGCAACCCATGCTGGTCGACTACGTGCGGGTCTACCGCCCTTCCGCTTCGGCGCCCTCCGGCACTGGCAGGTAACGCTCGCGGGTCTCGCGCGTGAGCTGGGCGATGGCGCGCAGGCAGTCGAGGGTGGGTGCGCCGGCGTTGGCATCCGCGCCCTTGGCGTACATGCGGGCCAGCCTGGTCGCGACCTCGGCTGCCCCGGGGATCTGGTCGCGGAACAGCTTGATCAGGCCGACCACCGATTCGTGCACGGCAGCGTGCAAGGCGCGCGCGATGTGTGTGCCGCCGGGATCGGTTGCCAGCGATTGCGCGATGGTCTGTTCGAACTGTGTTTCCGCGCGCTGGATGAGCATGCGGAGCTGTCCTGGTGTGAACTGGTGTCGCATGATGGTCTCGTCTTTCCTACTGGTCCGCCAGGCTCTGCCCGCGCTGCGGTTCCGGATACAACTCGGGCCGCATGCGCGCATGGAGCTTTCCCGGCCGCACCCGCAGCGGTGCGCGCGGCGTGTTGGAGCGGATCGGCGTCAACGGTCCCTCGTAGGGAGGGGTGGTGTGGTCGATTTCGGTGGGTTCCGCACCACGGCCTTCGCCGGCCAGGAACTGGGCGATGGCGATCTTGACGATGGCACGGTTGCTGAGTTCGGCCGTGAGCCGCATCTTCCGGTTGTAGTACAGGAAAGTGGCGGTCATGCCGCCTGCGGTGACGATGTCGACCTTCTTCGGCAGGGAGAAGCCGTAGCGCCCGCTGGCCCACAGCTTGACGGCGCAGACGCCGGCGTCGGTTGAAGAAAAAGTAAAGTTCATGCAGGAATCGTAATCCTGCAGTCAGCCGCGCACGGAACGAAATTGTTCCAAACTATTACGAAGGGAACAGTTCTTTCCTGCGGTCAGCGATTCAGGCTATCGCGCCGTCTTCAGCATCGACGGATAGCCGACGTCTTCGGTGGCCTTCTTGAGGTCGGCCACGGTGGCCTGGGCGTCGTCGTAGACGATCACGGCTTCGCGCTTCGCGTAGCTGACCTGGACCTTGCTCACGCCCGGCACCTTGGACAAGGACGCCTTGATCGTGATCGGGCAGGTGGCGCAATCCATGGTCGGCACGTTCAGCTTGACGGTCTGCTGCTTGGCCAGCGCGAAGGGCGCGGCGCCCAGCAGGACGATGAGGGAAACGGCGTTCAGCGTTTTCATGGTCGTGGTCTCAATAGAACAGGGGAGCGATCAGCGGGAAGCCCAGCAGCAGGGCGATGAACACGGCGCAGCCGGCGAAGAGTTTGCGCATGGACGGGCGGGTGGTGGCGCAGGCCGGGTCGTCGACCGCGCAGGCCGCGGCCGGCCGGAACAGCAGCCAGCCGGCCCAGCCGAGCGCGCCCAGGGTGAGCGCGATCGCGTACGGGGTCAACGGCTTCAGCGCCGTCAGGTGGACCATCCAGGCGCCGGTAATGCCGACCAGGACCAGCACCAGCGGCAGCACGCAGCAGGTGGAGGCCAGGATCGAGGCCAGCACGGCAAACGCCATGATGCCCCCGAGTTTGCGGTCGGTCGGTTGGCGCATCGTCGGCTCGCGCTCAGATGGCGCGCGCGGTGATGGTGTACGCGAAGCTGTCCGGCGCCAGCGAGTCGTAGGCCTCGCCATGGCTTTCGGCCTGCGGGTACATCAGGAAGCCGACCTTGCCGGCGCTCGAGCCGGGCAGGCGTACGTCGTGGGCGAAGTTGTAGCCCATCCAGTTGCCTTCCCAGCCGCCGAACAGGGCCTGGCGGACCGGCGCGACCAGCGGGTGGTCCGGATCCTTGATCCAGCTCGGGGTTTCCTGGCGCATGACCTTGGCGACGTCGGCCGGATCCATCGCAACCCAGCCGTGCTGCTTCAGATAGACCTCGGCGCGGCAGTGCTGGGCACCCTGCAGGGACGCCGGCTTGCCGCCCAGTTCGCGGTAGCCGAAGGCGCTCGGTGCGATGCGGATGCCGTAGACGTCGCGCGCCGGCACGCCGGCGGCGCGGCACAGGCCGACGAACAGGCCGTTCAGGTCGGCGCACTTGCCGCCGAAGTTGCCGGTCTCCAGCATGGTCTTGATGTCGCCGGTGCCGCAGCCACGCACTTTCGGTTCGCGGAAGGTGTTCAGCACGATCCAGTCGTAGATGCGCTGGACCTTGCCTTCATCGGTCTTCGCGCCGGAGGTGATCTGCAGCGCGGTCTTTTTCACGATGCCGTCCAGCGGCATCAGGTCGGTCGGCTGCAGCCACAGTTTCAGGTCGTCCGAGGATTCGACGCCCGGGGTGCGGGTCCTCCAGTTCTCGGCGCGGTCGCGGGTCTGGATGCGCGAGACCACTTCCAGCCTGGGCGGTGCGGAGCCGTCGAATTCGGCCACCAGGAAGCGGGCGCCGTAGTGCGGGTCGTTGCCCACCTTCATGCTCTTGGCGTTGCCCGACCAGTTGTTCGACAGCGTGCGCTGCCAGTCGGTGTCGACCGAGGGCAGTGGAATCCAGACCGTCGACGGGCCGGAGGCTCGCTGCAGGTTCACGCGGGTGACCACTTCGTAGCTCTTCCAGTCGCCCGGACGCGGGTCGAAGTGGCGCTCCGCTTCGGCGGCGGTGGTCTGCGCCAGCAGGGTGCGCGGCAGGGCGCCGGCCAGCAGGACGCCGGTGGCGGCCTTGAGCAGGTGTCGGCGGTTCGTCGGTTTGCTGTCTTTCATGGTCGATTCTTCCTGTCTGGATGTCGTTGCTTATTGGCGTTGCTTATTGTCGTCGCTTATGCGTTGTTCCTGGTGCTCTTCATTCTGCCACGAGGGCGTCGATCGCCGCCTTCAGGCGGGTATCGCCGGCCCCGATCTCGCCCACGCTGCGCCAGCGTGCGCGGCCCTGGCGGTCGACCAGGATGGTGGTCGGCATCACACCGGCGGTCCACTGCCGGAACATGTCGCCGGAGCGGTCGCGCAGCACCGGGTAGGCGAAGGGATGGGCGCCGGAGAAGCGCTCGATGGTGTCGAGCGGTTCCTTGTAGTTGACGCCCACCACGGCCACCTTGTCCGGATCCTGGCGCGCCAGCGCATTCAGCACCGGCAGCTCGTCCACGCAGGGACCGCACCAGCTGGCCCAGAAATTCACCACCACCACCTTGCCGCGCAACTGGCTCAGCAACCATTCCTTGCCCTGCAGGTCTCTCAGGCGCAGGGCAGGTGTCGCCTGCATGGCCGGCCAGGGCTTCAGCATGGCATCGGCGGCGCCTGCCGTGCCCGCCAGCAGGCATGCTGCAAGCGCGAAGAAACGGCGGATGGTCCTGGTCTGCATCGGCGTCGCTACGGCTGGGAGAAAGGGCGTCATGATACCAGACTGGCGCCTGCCGGGTTCTGCACGGATAATCGCGCTTTCGCTCATGAATATGGTGTCAAGATGAATAACTGGGTCTTCCTGGCGATCGCCATCCTTGCCGAAACCGTGGCCACCACGGCCCTGAAAGCCAGCGCCGGCTTTACCCGCGTGCTGCCTTCGGCACTGGTGGCACTGGGCTATGGCATTGCCTTCTATATGCTGGCGCTGACCTTGCGTTCAATACCGCTGGGAGTGGCGTACGCGGTGTGGTCGGGGGTCGGGATCGTGCTGATTGCGTTGGCGGGCTGGTTGCTGTACGGGCAGCGGCTGGATGCCGGGGCGCTGGTGGGGATGGCGCTGATCGTGGCCGGGGTGCTGGTGATGAATCTGTTTTCGAAGACGGCTGGGCACTAGGCCTGCTGCAGGTGCCTGTCGTTCCCGCGAAAGCGGGAACCCATACTGAGCGGGCAGGGAACTTCAGCATGGATTCGCGCTTTCGCGGGAATGGCGGGTGCAGGAGGTGGCCGCCGCACTTGATCCTTGTTTTCAAACGTGCAACAGCTCGCCACTCACTGCGGTATTCTCTTCGGCAAAAATCAAGGAGACGTCATGCCCCACGTCCGTTCCCTGTTTGCGCACCTGCACGCATTGCTGCTCGCGCTGCCCCTGCTGGCCGCCGCCGAACCCGCTCCCGCCACCCGCGCCTACCACAATCCCCTGACCGTACGCCTGGCCAGCGGCGAACTGGCCCAGAACTGCGCCGACCCGGCCGTGCTGCGCGACCCGCGGGCCGAGGCGCCTACCTGGTATCTGTACTGCACCAGTGACCCGGTCAGCAAGCGCGAGCGCGACCCGCAGGGCAAGGACGGCGGCTGGCATTTCCGCATGATCCCGATCTACCGCTCGACCGACCTGGTGCACTGGGATTTCGTCGCCGACGCTTTTTCCGACCGCCCGGCCGGACTGGCCGCGCCGACCTCCGGCCTGTGGGCGCCGGAGCCGGAATACCTGAACGGGCGCTACTACCTCTACTTCACCGTCACCGACGTGGTCGACGCGCACAGCCCCGAGAAGGGCTGCGAAAACGACAGCGCGATCGGCGTGGCGACCTCGGATTCGCCCGCCGGTCCATGGAAGGCGAGCACCACGCCGGTGGTGATGCCGCGCCGCGCCGGGCCGGGCTGCAACTTCCACTGGACCTTCGATCCTAAGGTGATCGAAGACGGAGGGCGCAAATACCTCTACTACGGCAGCTATGGCGGCGGCATCTTCGTGACGCGGCTGAGCGACGACGGCCTGCGCGCCATCGGTGTGGCCACGATGGTCGGCGCGCCGGGCCGCTACGAGGGCGCCGAGGTCAAGCGCCACGACGGCTGGTGGTATCTGTTCGCATCAAGTACCGATTGCTGCAACGGCCCGCTGACCGGCTACGCCGTCTTCACCGGCCGCGCACGCACGCCGGAAGGCCCCTTCCTCGACCGCTACGGCAACGACATGGCCAAGGGACGCGCGGGCGGCACGCCGCTGCTGCTCCAGAACGGCAACCGCTGGGTCGGGGTCGGCCACAACACCGTGTTCACGGACGCCGCCGGCCAGTGGTGGACCATCTACCACGGCATCGACGTCAACGAGCCCTTCTTCAGCGCCAAGGACAAGCTGACCCGGCGCCTGGCGCTGCTGGACCGTATCGACTGGGTCGGCGGCTGGCCGGTGGCGGGTGGCGGACTGGCCCCGAGCGACCAGGCGATGGCGGCACCGATCGTGCTCGAGGGCGCGCGCGCCGAGGCGCATCCGCTGGCGGTGCAGGTGGCGCCGCGTGTGCGCCCGCTGTGGCACGACGACTTCCGGGGCAAGGCCCTGAAACCGCGCTGGCACTGGCTGCGCCCGCGCGCCGACGGCGGCTGGTCGCTCGGCGGCAAAGGCTTGACGATGGCGACCCAGGACGCCGACCTCTACGTCGACCGCAACACCGCCAGCGTGCTGCAGGCGGCGCTGCCGGATGGCGACTACCGCGTCGAGGCGGAGATCCGCCTTGATGCGCCCGAGGACTGCTGCGCCACCGCGGTGCAGGCCGGCCTGGTGGTCATGCGCGACGACGACAACTACGTCAAGCTGGTCGAGATGGCGCGCGGTGGGCTGCGCCAGGTCGAGTTCGCGAAGGAAGTCGCGCCCGTCGAGCAGTACCAGCCGCGCTACGGGAATACCCTGGCCGGCACGCCGGGCCCCACCACCTGGCTGCGTCTCGATGTCCACCGCACAGGGGGGCAGGAACGTTATATGGCTTATTCGAGCCAGGACGGGCGCACCTGGACCGGCGGCGGAACCTGGACGCACCGCCTCGGCAAGGACGCCCGCCTCGGGCTCGTCGCGATGGGCGGCGCCGGACGGCACGCTACCTTCGTGCGGGTCGCCGTCGGCAGCCTGTCGCCTTAAAAACACAGGGCGTGAAACCGTTTGTAACGGTGTTCGAAAGCGCTTGCTTTCATGGACGGCGGGTCATTAAATAGACTTCATAAGAACACCGAAGACCAGGAGTTCATCGTGGAATACCCCCGCCCCCAACTGCGGCGCGCCGCCTGGCGCAGCCTGGATGGCCCATGGCAGGCCATGCTCGACGACATGGCCGCCTGCGCCGACCCTCCCGAAGTGAACTGGGACCGCACCATCGTGGTGCCGTATCCGCCCGAGGCGCGCGCCAGCGGCGTCCACGACCGCGGCTACCGGCGCCGGGTCTGGTACAAGCGCCAGATCCAGCTCGACCCGTCGATGACACCGTCGCGCGAGGAACGCCTGATGCTGCACTTCGGCGCCGTCAACTACCGCGCCAGGGTGTGGGTGAACGGGCGTTTCGCGGTCGAGCACCGCGGCGGCCACAGCCCGTTCTCGATCGACGTCAGCCGCCACCTCGACGGTTCGCTGCTCGAGGTGGTGGTGCAGGCCGAGGACGATCCGCAGGACATGCACAAGGCGCGCGGCAAGATGGACTGGGAGCCGGAGCCGCACAAGATCTGGTATCCGCGCACCAGCGGGATCTGGCGCACGGTGTGGATCGAGAAGGTGCCGCGCGCCCACGTGAGCCAGCTGCGCTGGATCGCCGACGTCGCGTCCTGGCAGATCCGGCTCGATGCCGACATCGCCCACGTGCCCGACGGCGGCATCGCCAACGTGACCCTGCGCCTCGGCGACAAGCTGCTGGTGGCCGATCGCTGCCTGCTGACCGGGCCGCGCCTGTCGCGCATCTTCCAGCTGCCCGACCCCGGCATCGACGACGCCCGTGCGCTGTGGATGTGGAGTCCGGAAAGCCCGCAACTGATCGACGCCGAGATCGAGATCCGCTCGGCCGACGGCAACCTGATCGACAGCGTGCAGAGCTACACGGCGCTGCGCACGGTGAGCGTCGAGGGCGACCGCTTCGTCCTGAACAGCCGTCCGTATTTCCTGCGCATGGTGCTCGACCAGGGCTACTGGCCGGACAGCCTGATGGTGGCCTCCAGCGACCAGCTGCGCCACGACGTCCTGCTGATCAAGCGGCTGGGCTTCAACGGCGTGCGCAAGCACCAGAAGTCCGAGGACCCGCGCTGGCTCTACTGGTGCGACGTGCTGGGCCTGTGCGTGTGGGGCGAGATGCCCTCGGCCTACGGCTTCTCGAGCGCCACCGTGCACGGCGTGATGGAGGAGTGGAAGGAACTGGTCGAGCGCGACATCTCCCATCCCTGTATCGTGGCCTGGGTGCCGACCAACGAATCCTGGGGCGTGCCGGAGCTGATGAACGACCGCCGCCAGGTCGACTTCGTGCGCGCGCTCTACCACATGACCCGGGCGCTGGACGGCACCCGTCCGGTGGTCGGCAACGACGGCTGGGAGATGCCCTGCGGCGACCTGGTCTGCGTCCACGACTACGAGCAGGACCCGAAGGTGCTGGTCGAGCGCTACGGCAGCCGCGACGCCGTCGCCTACACCCTGCAGCACGTGCAGCCGGACCGCCGGCGCCTGGTCATCGACGGCTTCACCGGCGTCGGCAAGCCGCTCTTCCTGTCCGAATTCGGCGGCATCGCCGTCATGAAGAACAGCGAGGAGCCGGGCTGGGGCTATTCGGTGGCGAAGGACGGCAAGGAGCTGCTGGCGCGCTACCAGCTCTTGATGTCCGCGATCCACGCCTGCCGTCCGCTGTCCGGTTTCTGCTACACCCAGCTGGCCGATACCTTCCTCGAAAAGAACGGCCTGCTGAGCGAGGACAGGGTGCCGAAGGCGCCCGTGGACGCGCTGGCGGCGGCCACGCGCGGCCCTGACGCCCACCTGCACGACTGGCACCTCGACCCCCTCGGGCACGCGAAACGCTGGCTGGCTCGGCGCGGACCGGATTTCCCGATAGAATGGACGCGCGTCGGAGAAATTGCAGAAGTGATAGCCTATCCGGGCGAGCGCCAGGCCAGCGGCGGCGTATCGAACGGCAGCGGATCGAACGGTCCGGGGCCGGACGATCCACCGGCAACGCCGCCGGCAGGAGCTGGGGGATTCGAGCGCCGGGGCCGTGGTGGCGCGGGAGCGCGGCCGCGGCGTCGGGTAGCCTGAAGGGCAGGCGAGGCAGGCGACGGCGCTACGGTCAAAACAACGAGAAGATTGGAGACGATGTGGCGAGACGAGGCTGCAGCCTCGCCGCCGCCGTCGCGCTGCTGGTGACGCTGGCCGCCGGGCCGGCGCCGGCGTGGGCGCAGGTTGAAGTCAGGATGTGGACCCTGCTGAGCGGGGGCGACGGCGCCCGCATGCGGGCCCTGGTCGATGACTTCAACGCCAGCCAGCGCGAGGTGCGCGTGGTGAGCACGACCCTGAAATGGGGTGAGCCGTTCTATACGAAGCTGATCACCTCCTCGGTGGTCGGCGCCGGGCCGGACCTGGCCACGATCCATTTGTCGCGCCTGGTCAACCTGGCCGGCGGCGGCGTGCTGCGGCCGATCTCGGACGCCGAGCTGGCCCGGGTCGGCCTGAAGGGCAGCGACTACCTGCCGCGCCAATGGGAGAAGGCGCGCTGGCAGGGCAAGACCTGGGCGGTGCCGCTGGACGTGCACCCGCTGGTCCTCTACTACAACAAGAAACTCGCCGGCCAGGCCGGCCTGCTGGGCGCCGACGGCAGTCTCAAGCCCATCGAGGGCGTCGACGCACTCAGCGATGCCTTCCGCGTCGCCACCGAGCGCACGGGCCGCCACGGCCTGACCATGGAGAGCAGCCAGAGCTCGTTCGCGATCTGGCGCCTGTGGCTGACGATGCTGGCCCAGCAGAACATCGCCATCGTCCGCAACGGCCAGTACAGCTACGGCCCGGCCGGCGAAGCCACGTTGGCCCGCATCAGCGACTGGTTCCGCAAGAGCTATGCCCAGGCCGGCCTCGACTACCCGGCTTCCACCAGCCAGTTCATGGGCGGCAGCGCCACCTTCATGCTGAACGGCGTGTGGGAAGTGCCGGAACTGGTGCGCGCCACCAGGGCCGGCACGCTGGGCTTCGACTACGGCATCGTCCCGCTGCCGAAGATGTACGCGAACGCCAGCACCTGGGCCGATTCCCACGCCTTCGCCATTCCCGCGAACGCCGGCAATCCGGCCTCAACGGCCAAAGTGAACGCCGTGCTGCGCTTCGTCGCCTACGTCGGCAAGCATTCCCTCGGCTGGGCCGAGGGCGGCCACATCCCGGCCTACCGCTCGGTGGCGGAGTCGCCGGAGGCGCTGGCGCTGCAGCCGAACGCCCAGTATGCGGAGGCGGCGCATAAGGTGGTCTACGATCCGGATGGCTGGTATATGGGCGCGGCGGGTCCGCTGGAAGCGATCGCCTCCAAATTCCTGCCGGCCGCGCTGTACGGCTACATGACGCCGGCCCAGGCCATCAAGCGCTTCGAACAGGAAGGCGCGCGCCTGATCCGCAAGCAGCCGCCACGCTACTGAGGAGATCGATGAAACCGAACGACTTCGTCCTGGCAAGCGCGCGCCGCGAGGGCCTGCCGGCGACCCTGCTGCTGGCGCCTTTCGTGATCGCCTTCCTGCTGTTTTTCCTGATCCCGGCCGGCATCACCTTCTGGATGAGCCTTACCGAGAGCAGCCTGACCCGTACCAATGCCTTCATCGGCCTGGACAACTACCACACCCTGCTGAACGACCCCTCGTTCTGGGATTCGGTGCTGAACACCTTCTATTTTGCCCTGCTGACCGTGATCCCGCTGACGGTGCTGGGGCTGGTCATGGCGCTGCTGGTCAACCGTTTCGTCAAGGCCCAGGCCTGGCTGCAGGGCGTGTTCTTCCTGCCCTTCGTGCTGCCGATCTCGGTGATGACCCTGATTGCGGACTGGATGCTGCAGCCCTCGTCCGGCGTGATCAACCACATCCTCGGCGGCCAGCGTCCCTGGCTGGCGGATCCCTACTGGGCGCTGCCGGCGGTGGCGATCGGCACGGTCTGGTGGACGGTCGGCTTCAACATGCTGCTGTTCCTGGCCGGCCTGCGCAATATCCCGGCCGATCTCTACGAGGCGGCGGCGCTGGACGGGGCGCGCGGCTTCAAGCTGTTCCGCTCGATCACCTGGCCGGCGCTGCGCCCGGTGGCGACCACCGCCCTGATCCTGCAGATCATCGCCTCGCTGAAGGTGTTCGGCCAGACCTATATCCTGACCTCCGGCGGGCCCTTCAACACGACCCGGGTCACCTTGCACTACATGTACGAAACCGCGTTTACCCAGAGCGACGCCGGCTATGCGGCGGCCATCGCGATGGCGTTCGTGACCATCGTGATCCTGCTGTCGATACTGCAGGCCGGCGTCGTGCGCTTGCTGGCGAGGAGGGAAGCATGAGGGAGAGCATCACGCGCCGTTCCAACCTTGGCTGGACCATCGTCGGCGTACTGGCCGCCGTGCTGCTGGCCGCGCTGTGGGCGGCACCCCTGCTGTGGGCGCTGTCGACGGCCCTGCGGCCCGAGCTGGAGACCGTCTCCGCCGACTTCCACTGGCTGCCGCAGACCTGGACCCTGGACGCCTTCGCCAGGACCCTCGGCGCCGGCAACGTGGTGCGCTGGCTGTTCAACAGCTTCCTGGTGGCGCTGCTGGTAACCGTCGTCACGATGGCGATCAGCCTGATGGCGGCCTATGCTTTCTCGCAGCTGCGCTTCCGCGGGCACACCGTGCTGTTCGGCGTCGCCATGCTGGCGTTCCTGCTGCCGTTCGAGGCGCTGCTGGTGCCGCTGTTCCGCACCATGAACCAGCTCGGGCTGATCAACACCTATGCCGGCATCGTGCTGCCGCAGGTGGTGTCGCCGGTGGTGATCTATGTGTTCAAGCAGTTCTTCGACGAGATCCCGGCCGACTTCCGTGAAGCCGCGACGATGGACGGCGCCGGCCCGCTGCGCGTATTGTGGAGCGTCTACCTGCCGATCTCGGGAAATATCGTGTGGGCGATGGCGATCGTGACCTTCATCGCCGCCTGGAACAACTTCCTGTGGCCCTTCATCATCGTCACCTCGAACGACATGATGACGATCCCGCTGGGGCTGACCCAGACCTACGACGCCTTCGGGGTGCGCTACGCCCAGCTGATGGCGGCGGCGCTGCTGGGCGCGATGCCGGTGGCGCTGGCCTATATCGCTTTCCAGCGCCGGGTCACGCAGGGCTTCCTGGCGGCGAGCGGCTTGAAGGGATGATGGAACAAGAAGAGGAGCGGGTATGGCATCGGTAAGGCTGCGCGGCATCAGGAAGGACTACGGAAACAATCCCGTCATCAAGGGCATCGACCTGGACATCGGGGACGGCGAGTTCGTCGTCTTCGTCGGCCCCTCGGGCTGCGGCAAGTCGACCCTGCTGCGCATCATTGCCGGGCTCGAGGACGTGACCGAGGGCGAACTCGAGATCGGCGAGGTGCCCAGCAACGACGTCGACCCGTCCCGGCGCGGCATCGCCATGGTATTCCAGAGCTATGCGCTGTACCCGCACATGACGGTGGCCGAGAACATGGGTTTCGCCCTGAAGCTGGCGAGGGTAGCCCGGGACGAGATCCGCGAACGGGTCGGGCGCGCCGCCGAGATCCTGCAGATCGCCCACCTGCTCGACAGGAAGCCGAAAGCCCTGTCCGGCGGCCAGCGCCAGCGGGTGGCGATCGGCCGCGCCATCGTGCGCAAGCCCGAGGTCTTCCTCTTCGACGAGCCGCTGTCGAACCTGGACGCGGCGCTGCGCGCCCAGACCCGGGTCGAACTGGCGCGCCTGCACCGCGAACTGGCCACCACCATGATCTACGTGACCCACGACCAGGTGGAGGCCATGACCCTGGGCCAGAAGATCGTGGTCTTCAACGGCGGCCGCATCGAGCAGGTCGGCACGCCGCTCGAACTTTATGAACGGCCGGCCAACCTGTTCGTGGCGGGCTTCCTGGGTTCGCCGCGCATGAACTTCCTGGACGCCAGCCTGGTGGGCGAGCAGGGCGCCATCGCCACGGTCCGGCTGGCGGGCGGCGCCGAGGTCGAGGTCGCCGCCGACGCCGCCAACGCGCCGGTCGGCGCCAGGGTGACGCTGGGCGTGCGGCCCGAACACCTGCGCCTGCAGCGGGCGGAAGGCGGCGCCGGCGGGGAGGGCATCCTGGGCACGGTGGGCCTGGTCGAATACCTGGGCGACGTCATGCTGGCCTATGTGCAGGTCGAGGGCGTCGCCGAGATGGTGGCAGTGAAGTGCAACGGCGGCCAGGCGCTGCCGGCGCTCGGCAGCCGCGTCCTGCTGGCTTTCGACCCGGCCGCGGCCTATCTGTTCGGCGCCGACGGCGCGGCGATGCCGGCGCGCAGCCGCGCCGTGCTGGCGGCGGCCACGGCGGGCTAGGGGCGCGTCATGACGAAGGCGGTGCGCGGGCGGCCGACCATGACCGACATCGCCAAGCTGGCCGGCGTCTCGCAGTCGACGGTCTCGCTGGTGATCAACCACCTGAGCGGGGCCAAGGTCTCGCGCGCCACCCGCGAGACCGTGCTGAGGATCGCCCGCGAACTCGGCTACCCCCTCGAGCGCCACCAGGGCCGGCACGACAATCGTCCGGGGCAGGCGCCGAACCTGATCGTCTACCTGACCGACGAGCTGACCACCAGCCCGCATGCGATGCAGACCATGGATGGCGCCAAGGACGGCGCCTGGGACCAGGACTGCCTGGTCGCCGCGTTCGCGACGCGTGGCGACCCCGGGCGGGAGCAGGCGGTGCTGGCCCGCATGCTCGACCATCCGGCGCTGCTGGGCGTGATCTACGCCACCATCTTCACCCGCGCCGTCACGTTGCCGGCGGCGCTGGACGGCGTGCCGACCGTGCTGCTCAACTGCCACGAGCGCGAGTGCCGGCACCCGGCGGTGGTGCCGGCCGAACAGCAGGGCGGCTACAGCGCCACCATGCACCTGGTCGCCGGCGGCCACCGCCGCATCGGCTTCATCAACGGCGAAGGCTGGATCGAGGCCGCCGCCGACCGCCTGAAGGGCTACCGCCATGCGCTGCTCGATGCCGGCATTCCCTTCGACCCGGCCCTGGTGCGCGAAGGCGACTGGCAGGTGGAGAGCGGCTATGCGCATGCGCTGTCCCTGCTCGACGGCCCCGACCGTCCCAGCGCGCTGTTCTGCGCCAACGACCTGATGGCGCTGGGCGCCCTGGACGCGGCCCGCGAACGCAAGCTGGCGGTGCCGCGCGAGCTGTCCGTGGTCGGCTACGACGACCAGGACCTGGCCCGCTATACCCATCCGCCGCTGAGCACAGTGTTGTTACCAAACTACGAAATGGGCCGCTGGGCGGCCGAGACCCTGATCGCGCTGGCCCGTGGCGGCAAGGTTTCCAACGCCGTTTTCCAGAGTGAGTGCCCTCTGGTGAGCCGCGATTCGGTGGCGCCGCCGGCCTCTTAGTGACGGGCCCAAGCGCGCGCCGCCGCGCCCGGTTTTGCGTTAGCTTCCTGCTAAGAATTATTACTAATTTTTTTTCGGAGACTCGCATGACCACATTCCAGCTGCGGCCCGTGTGCGTGGCCGTCCTCGCCCTGATCGCCCACGCGGCGGCCTGCGCCCAGAGCGGTACCGGCACCCCGCCTTCGCAGCCCGACCAGGCCACGCTGCAGGACCCCGCCTCGCAATCCCAGGACCAGGTGAGCCCGGCGGCCCCGGCCCAGCCGGGCCAGATCGTGCAGGTGCAGGTGACCGGCCTGCGCAGCAGTATCCGCAGTGCCGAGGCGATCAAGCGGAATGCGGACCAGGTGGTCGACTCCATCAACGCCGAGGACATCGGCAAGTTCCCCGACCGCGCCACCGGCGACGCCCTGCAGCGCATCGCCGGCGTGCAGGTGGGCCGCGACCGCGGCGAGACCAGCAGCGTCATCATCCGCGGCCTGCCGGACGTGGTCACGACCCTCGACGGCAACCAGATCTTCACAGGCAACGGCCGCCGCCTGTCCTACCAGGACCTGCCGGTGCAGTCGATCGGCGGCCTCGACGTGTACAAGAGCGCCACCGCCAACCAGCTCGAAGGCGGCATCGCCGGCGCCGTCAACGTGCGGCTGCGCTCGCCCTTCGACGTCAAGGGCTTCAACGCCACCGCCTTCATCGAAGAACGCCGCCAGAAGGTGAACGGGTCGAGCGCGACCAGCGACAAGAACAATCCGAACGGCGGCTTCGCGGTCAGCAACCGCTGGAACACCAGCTACGGCGAGATCGGCGCGCTGTTCGACGTCCAGTTCAACCGCGAGCACTGGGGCTATCCGGTGCAATGGGTCGACCGTCCCGACCGCATCTTCTCGGTCAGCCCGGACGGCACCGCGGTGCGCCTGAACGACGACCAGCCGATCGCCCCGCTGAAACCCGGCGACCGCCTCGGCGAGCTGCCCAACGTCGGCGGCATCTACAACCAGGGCAAGCGCGACCGCGGCAGCATCCACGGCGCCCTGCAGTGGAAGATCAGCCCGCAGATGGAAGCCAGCGCCCAGTACCTCGGCACCGGCTACCGCGCCCGCAGCGCGGTCGACTACATCCTCGGCATCGTCACCTGGACCCCGCGCCTGACCAATGTGGTGATGGCGCCCGAAGGCAGCTATTGCAACACCCCGAACGGCTCGATCTGCCCGATCCAGTCGGCCCATGCCGGCGCCGCCCGGTTCGGCGGCCCCTACGACTGGGATCCCTACACCGCCACCTCGACCTGGGGCGTGAAGGAGCACACGGTCACCCATTACCTGAACCTCGGCGTGCAGTACAAGGACGGCCCCTGGAAGCTGGCATCGAACTACGCCTGGTCCAAGTCGACCTTCGTGAACGATACCGTGATCGTCGACCAGCAGATCCCGGGCGCCAGCATCGACGTCTACACCTATGGCCGCGACGGCCACGGCGGCTACAACATGGTCACGACGCCCACCAGCAGCCAGGCGCTGCGCGATCCGACCCAGTTCGTGCTGCGCGGGATGGTGCAGAACTGGGGCATCTCGACCGGCGAGCAGTCGCAGTGGCGGCTCGACAGCAGCTACCGCCTGGGCGACGGCTTCTTCAGCAGCATCGACAGCGGCATCCGCCTGTCGCAGCGGCGCGCCGGCTTCAAGGGCGCCGAAGGCCACAGCGACATCAACGGGCCCACCCGCGCCAGCCCGATCGGCGCCTTCGGTCCGTCCTTCGAGACCCTCGTTCCAGGGCTGGACCGGCTCGGCGGTCCCTGGGTCACGCCGTCGCATGACTTCCTGATCGACCAGGCCGACGCCGTGCGCGCCTTCTACGGGGCCGCCCCGGGCCGCGTGGTGGAAGACCCGACCCGCGCCTTCAGTCAGAACGAGAACAACACGACCCTCTACCTGCAGGGACGCTGGCAGACCAGGATGGGCGACATCGACGTCAGCGGGACCGTCGGCGCCCGTTACGCCCACATCACGCGCAGCCTGGTGGGCAACAGCCGCATCGGCGACGTGATCAGCCCGATCGACCAGTCCTCGCGCGAAAACAACTTCCTGCCGAGCCTGTCGGCGGTGATCGGCTGGCGCAAGGACCTGCAATCCCACCTGTCCTTCGGCAAGACCCTGACCTATCCGGACTTCGCCTCGCTGAACCCGGCGCTGTCGCTGATCCCGCCGACCGTCAACGCGCCGGGCACGGGCTCGGCCGGCAACCCGAATTTGCGGCCGACCAAGTCGAAGAACATCGACGCCACGCTGGAATATTATTTCCCGAAAAATGGATATGCCCAGATCGCGCTGTTCCACCGCGATATCGACGGCTACCTGCAGAACATGGAGTCGAACGAGACCATCGGCGGCTTGAACTACCGTGTGACGCGTCCGCAGAACTCGGGCTCCGGCAAGCTGAAGGGCGCCGAACTCGGCATCCAGAAGTTCTTCGACTTCCTGCCTGCGCCCTGGAGCAACTTCGGCGCCCAGGCAAACTACACCTGGATCTCGGGCGAGAACCAGACCCTGGTGTCCTCGACCGGCAACACGTTCGCGACCACCCCGCTGATCGGCGTGGCGAAGAAGAACTACAACTTTGCTCTGCTGTACGAGGGCAATGGCATCACCGGCCGCCTGACGTCCACCCACCGCGGCGACTACGTCGAGCAGATCGCCGAGCCGCGCTTCGGCCAGGACCGTTACGTGAAGGCTGCAACTTTCGTGGACCTGAGCTTGTCCTACGCAATCAACAAGAACGTGTCCCTGCAGTTTGACGCGATCAATATCACGAAGGAGAACTACGAGAGCTACCTGAACGATCCGATCCGTCCGCGCGACATCCGCTACAATCCGACCACCTACGGGCTGGGCCTGCGCTTCTCGCTCTAAGCTCACATCTCGCTCCAGGGTCTCATGATGCAGAAGACTTACCGGAATCCGGTCTATCCGGACATCTTCGCCGATCCCTTCGTGCTGCGGCACGAAGGGGTTTATTACGCCTACGGCACCGCCCCCGGCGGCGATGACGGCCGCCAGATCCCGGTACTGCGCTCGAACGACCTGGTGGACTGGGAAGCGCTCGGCCACGCCCTGATGCCGGCCGCGGGCATGGAGGCCGGGCAGGGCTGGCATTTCTGGGCGCCGGAAGTGGCCAGCCACGACGGCCGCTTCTACATGTACTACTCGTCCGGCAACGCGCCCGAGGGCACCGACCAGAAGCTGAGAGTGGCGGTGGCCGACCATCCGGCCGGCCCCTTCCTCGACGCCGGCAAGCTACTGGTGCCGGACCAGCCCTTCTCGATCGACGCCCATCCCTTCCGCGACCAGGACGGGAATTGGTGGCTGTACTACTGCGTCGATTTCCTGGAGATGGCGCACGACGAGCGGATCGGCACCGGCATCGTGGTCGACCGCCTGCTCGACATGTGCACCCTGGCCGGCGAGCCGCGCACGGTGGTGCGCCCGCACCACGACTGGCACGTGTTCCGCAAGGACCGCTCCATGTACGGCAAGGTTGTCGACTGGCACACGGTCGAGGGTGCGGCGGTGCTGTACCACGACGGCCACTATTACTGCTTCTACAGCGGCGGCGCCTGGGAGAAGGAGAACTACGGCGTCAGCTACGTGATCGCCAAGCACCCAGAAGGGCCGTACCGCCGGCCCGAAGGCGGCCACGAGGCACTGCTGATGCGCACCCCGGCCTCCGGCGAGCTGCTGGGGCCGGGACACAATTCCTTTACGACGTCGCCGGACGGCGGCGAGACCTGGATCGTCTACCACGCCTGGGATCCGGCGCGGACGGCGCGCCGGATGTGCATCGACCGCATCGACTGGGTCGATGGGAAGCCGGTGAGCGGCGGGCCGAGCTGGACGGAGCAGGCGGCACCGCGCTGACCCTGCCACTTGCCGCGAAGGTGTAGATCGGAGGCCGGAGTTCGCGCTGCCTTCAGCGTCCGCCAAGGAATTCCTTTACCTCAGCCTGGAACCGCACCGGCTGATCCCACATGATGAAGTGGGCACTGTCCGGAATGCGCTTCAGGCTCAAGGCCGGCACCGGCGCAAACACGCCCTTGTAGACCGCATCGAACTGCTCGGCCGGAATCGGTACGCTCTTCGGCTGGACGTACAGCACGGTCACCGGCACTGAAATCTTCGGCAGTTCCGGCCCCAGGTTGGTCACCAGCAGTTCGCGGTAGGCGCGGGCGCCGACGTCGACGTCGCTGCGCATCGAGTCGTCGATCGCGCCGGCACGCATGGACTCGGTGGCGACCATGCCGTTGATGGTCTCGACGGCGCGCTTGCTGCGCTCCTCGGGCGCGGCCGTCCGGATACCGGTGGCGATGCGGTCAGCAATCGGCTCGACGCTGGCGACGGTGGCGCCGGGGCCGCCGAAGAACATGCCCAGGAAGGGCACCATGTCGACCACCATCAGGCGCGACAGGTCGGCCGGATGGCGCGCGGCCAGCATCATGCCGATCGTGCCGCCCATCGAGTGGCCGATCACGGCCGGCTGCTTCAGGCCGGCTTCCCTGATGTAGCGGTCGATGTCTTCGGCCACCGGCGCGGCGACCGGACCGTCGGCGTTGCCGCCTTTCGGCTGGCCGGCGAAGCCCGAGACTTGCACCAGGTGGTAGCGGTAGCCGGGCACGGCCTTGATCATTTCGGCCCAGACGCGCGGCGAGGAGTTCAGGCCGGGAATCAGGATCACGTCCGGTCCGGCGCCTTCGGTGCGGACCGTGATGCGGGTCGATTCGAAGGGCGCGGCCCAGGCGCCAGCGGATGCGCCGAGGAGGGCGAGGGCTGCCACCGCTGTGGCGGTCTTGAGGGTGAAACGGCGGGAAAGCATAGTGAGCTGCATCTTGTCTCCTGGTTCGTGATCGGAAGCCGCCGCATGCGCTGCGGGGCAGGTGGACAGGATGCTAACGTGGGGCGCCGGAAAAAGCTGCCTGAAAGATATGATAGTGTCCTGAACAAGGAAGCCCGCACGTGGCGGGCTTCCGGTCGGCGATCGCAATGATTACGCTTTGCGGCGCAGGGCAGCCATGCCGGCGAAGCCCAATCCCAGCAAGGCCAGCGACGCCGGCTCCGGGACATCGCCGGTCGACGGCGAAAACGCTGCCTTGAATGCGACGTCGCCGAAGCCGCACTCGCGGCACTCCCAGGCCTGGGTCGTCAGCGCTCCGAAGTCCAAGCCGTTATTGAAATAGACGAAATCGCCACCGGCATAGCTGTTGTTCGTCGCAGGCATGTTGTAGGTACTGTATTCCTGGGTGCCGAGGTCGGAGACCGAGAGGAACATCACATATTTCTGGCCCGCCGTCAGGCTCAGGGAGCCGGTGTCGAAGGAGAATTCCATCAGCCCCTGGCCAGGGGTCACCGAGCGTGTTGGGCTCGTGTAGAGAATGCTGGTGGCCTTGCTGCCGTCCCAGCCGGCCACATAGCCGCGGAAATCGAGTGACTGGTTATTGCCGTACAGGTACATCGAGAAGCTGTTCAACACATTATCGGCACCGACCGTGAAGGTCTGGCCGTATGTGGCTGTGTCGGGATAGCCAAACGGAGAAATGCTGGAGACGATCGACGTGTTGTCGATGACCGAGGCAGTCGCGTCTGCGGCAAAAGCGCCGAGGACGGCACAAAGAAGCATGGAGGCTTTCAGGTAGCTTGGTTTCATAACATTCCCTTTTTTATGGTGGACTCGCCATTGACTCTTAGCAAATACCGTGCCATAAAACAATTGCTTATAAAAATCAATTGTTTAGCGGAACATGGAATGTATTTGTGTAAATAAATCCGACATTCATCGGGCTAGTCCCAGTCATGCCGGGTTTCGCCTTCCTGCGCTTGGCGATCGCGCGCAATCATCTCTTCCAGCTCTTCGCGCGCCCGTTTGGCCATCGACACATACTGTTCGCGGTCCTTATAGTAGGGATAGACCGCCTGCACGTTGGCGATATTGAGCTTCCGGAACTTCAGCGCGGCCTGGCGGATGCGATAGGCGTTATGGCCGAGACCGGCCGTGAGCACGGTGCGGCCCAGCTGCAGGGCCGATTCGAAGGTCTCCCTTTCGATCATGGTGACGCCGCGGTCCATCAGCTGGTACCAGTGGGTGACGTTGCGGGCGCGGGCGAAGATCTGCAGTTCCGGCCACTCGCGGCGCACGGTCTCGACCAGGTCGAGGCTGTCTTCGATGTCGTCGATCGCCACCACCAGCGCTCGGGCGCGCGCGGCGCCGGCGGCGCGCAGCAGGTCGGCGCGGGTGGCGTCGCCGTAGAAGACCTTGAAGCCGAAGCGGCGCAGCACCTCGATCTGGTCGGGGTCGTGGTCCAGCACCGTCAGCTTGACCCCGTTCGCGTTCAGGAAGCGACCGACGATCTGGCCGAAGCGGCCGAAGCCGGCAACGATCACATGGTCCTCGTTCGGTTCGATGGCGTCGGCTTCGGGCTTGGCGCCGGCGGCTTCGCGGCGGGCCGACAGCTTGTCGTAGGCCATCAGCACCAGCGGCGTGACCACCATCGACAGTGCGACCACGACCACCAGCATCGAGGCGGTATCTTCGCTGAACACGCGTGCGGTGGCGGCCGCGCCGAACACGACGAAGGCGAATTCGCCGCCCTGGGACAGCAGCAGGGCGAACTGCAGGTGCTGGCCGCGGGCCATGCCGAATACCCGCGACAGAATGTAGAGCACGGCGGTCTTGATCAGCAGGAAGCCGGCCACCAGTCCCAGGATCAGCCCGGGATGGGCGAGGAAGACGGCGAAATCGACCGACATGCCGACCGCGATGAAGAACAGGCCGAGCAGCAGGCCCTTGAAGGGTTCGAGGTCGGTCTCCAGCGCGTGGCGGTACTCGGAATCGGCCAGCAGCACGCCGGCCATGAAGGAGCCGAGCGCCATCGACATGTCGATCCACTGCATCAGCAGGGCGATCGCGATCACCAGCAGCAGGGCGAAGGCGGTGAAGATCTCGCGGGTATCGGTGCGGGCGATGACCTGCAGCAGCGGACGCACCAGGTAGCGGCCGCCGACGATGATCCCGGCCAGCACGCCGACGACCTTGAAGGTGGCCAGCCAGAAGTTGCCGCTCGAACCGGCTTCGTCGGGAATGCCGAGCAGCGGCACGATGGCGATCATCGGGATCGCGGCGATGTCCTGGAACAGCAGGATCGCGAAGCCGGCCTGGCCCGCCGGGGTCGGCATCAGGTTGCGTTCCTCCAGCGAGGCGAGGGCGATGGCGGTCGACGACAGCGACAGGCCGAGCCCGCCGATCAGGGCCAGCTTCCAGTTGACGCCGGCCAGCAGCGCGGCGCCGAACAGGGCAGCGGCAACCACGACCACCTGCGCGCCGCCCCAGCCGAAGATGGGCCGGCGCAGCGCCCACAGGCGGTCCGGCTCGAGTTCCAGGCCGATCAGGAACAGCAGCAGCACCACGCCGAACTCGGCGAAATGCAGGGCGTCCTCGACGTTGGCAATCAGTTTCAGGCCGTAGGGGCCGATCAGGATGCCGGCGGCCAGGTAGCCGAGCACGGTGCCCATCCCCAGGCGTTTCGACAGCGGCACCGCGACCACGGCGGCGGCGAGATAGACCAGAGCATTCGTCAGCAGGCTGTGTTCCATCCGCTCACCCCGCGTAGCCGCGCAGGCGGCGTGTGAATTCGGCCACGTGGGCTTCGACCGCCGCTTCGCCGGCCTTTGCCGCGCCGTGCATCAGCAGCGGTTCGATCCAGTTCATCCCGCACAGGGCGGCGGTCTGCTCGAAGGGCGCGAGGAAATCGGCGAAAGGGCGTCCGTGCAGCCCGCCGGGCTGGTAGGCGTCAAGGCCGCTGCCGGTGGTCGCGACCAGCCAGTAGCCTTTGCCGCGCAGGACGGAGTCCGGCTTGCCGTAGGCCCAGCCCGGCACCATCACGACGTCCATCCATTCCTTGAGCAGCGAAGGCATGCCGTACCAGCGGATCGGGTGCAGGAAGACCAGCACGCTGGCGTCGCGGACCAGGGCGCGCTCGCGCTCGGCGTCGATGTCGAAATCGGGGTAGGTATTGTAGAGGTCTTCCACGATGACCCCTTGTGTGGCCCGGGCGGCATCCGCCAGGCGCCGGTTGACCGGCGAACGGTGCGGGGCAGGGTGGGCATACAGGACAAGGATGTGTTGTTCGTTCATAACTTGATTATTCCACAATGGCCCGCCCGACATGTCCTACAATTCGGCCGGGCGCGGGCCTATTCGCCGTGCCGAGGCGTGCGACTATGATGACCGGAAACCTCACCGTCAAGGAGATCGGCATGTCGATGCAAAGCGAAGGCAAGGATGCGAAAGGCCGCAACTACGATCAGGTCACGAAGGACGGCACCAGCTCGGCGGGCACCATGGGCACCGGCGGGACCGGCGACATCGGCTGCATGTCGGGTGCCGTCGACACCGGCAGCGCGCAGTCGGATGCGCGCACGGACGACCTCCTCGCCACCGGCACCGACGAGGA
Organism: Massilia sp. 2TAF26; assembly: GCF_052115005.1. Lineage (NCBI taxonomy): Bacteria > Pseudomonadati > Pseudomonadota > Betaproteobacteria > Burkholderiales > Oxalobacteraceae > Massilia > Massilia sp. 2TAF26. The sequence continues at coordinate 225,397 of NZ_JBFRFV010000006.1, read as the reverse complement.
ACGCCGCCAGGGTTACCGCCCGAGCGAACCGGGCGCCGTCGAAACCGGCCTGGAAGGCGTGGGCAACAAGATCGGCGGCAACCCGGGGAACCGGCAGTCGAACAAGGACGGCCAGCGGTAAAGCTGGGCACAGGAGGCTTTCATGAGCGTGCAGAACGAACCGCAGAAACCGAAGGGCGGCGCCGACATCGGCGGCGCCGGCAACCAGCACAACGATTGGGGTCACAGCGACGTCGGCAACAAGCAGTCGGATTCGCGGCTGGACGATGTGGTCGGATCGGATACCGGGGTTCCGTCCGAGGAGGCGGGCGAGTTGCAGACCGGCCTGGGTGGGATCGGTAGTCTGAGTACGGGGAATGCCGGTAGCCGGCAGTCGGAGGAGGAGATGCGGCCGGGTGGGCAAGGTAGCCGCAAATAGCCAAGGTCGTACTCGCGAAACAAAAACCGTCGTTCCCGCTTTCACGGGAACGACGGCAGCTCAAATATGCAGCGCGTGCCCCAAAGCCCGCAGCGCCGCTTCCTGCACCGCCTCACCCAAAGTCGGATGCGCATGGATGGTGCCGCCGATGTCTTCCAGCTGCGCCCCCAGCTCGATCGACTGCACGAAGGCCGTGCTGAGCTCGGCCACCGCGCTGCCGACGGCCTGCCAGCCGACGATCAGGTGGTTGTCCTTGCGCGCGACCACGCGCACGAAGCCCTCCGTGCCTTCGATGGTCATGGCGCGGCCGTTGGCGGCGTAGGGGAAGCTTGCACTGATGCAGTCCAGTCCCTGCTTGGCCGCATCCTGCGGGGTCAGGCCGACCACCACCACTTCCGGATCGGTGAAGCACACGGCGGGAATCGCCGCCGGCATGAAATGGCGGCGCTTGCCGGCGATGATCTCGGCCACCATTTCGCCCTGCGCCATCGCGCGGTGGGCCAGCATCGGTTCGCCGGTCAGGTCGCCGATGGCCCAGACGTTGCGCATCGAGGTGCGGCACTGGTTGTCGATGCGGACCGCGCGGCCGTTCATGTCGAGCATCAGGCTTTCCAGGCCGAAGCCGGAGGTGCGCGGGCGGCGGCCGACGGCCACCAGCACGCGGTCGGCGTCGATCGCCACTTCTTCGCCGCCGCCGTTCTTCATGCGCACCGACTTGCCGTCCTCGCTGAGGCCCAGTACGCTCGATTCCAGGTGCAGGTCGACGCCGAGTGCCCTCAAACGCGCCGCCACCGGCCGCGCCAGTTCGTCGTCGTAGGCCGGCAGCACACGGCCGGCCGCTTCGACCACGGTCACGCGCGCGCCCAGCTTGCGGTAGGCGGTGCCCAGTTCCAGGCCGATATAGCCGGCGCCGACGACCACCAGGTGGCCGGGCAGGGTCTCGGGCGACAGCGCCTCGGTGGCGGACACCACGTTGCCGCCGAAGGGCAGGAAGGGCAGCTCGACCGCTTCCGAACCGGTCGCCAGCAGCAGGTGCTCGCAGCGGATGCGGGTGGTCTGTCCGCCGGCATCGTTGGCGGCGCCGGTGCCGCCGCCTTCGGCACCCGTCACTTCGACCGTCTTGCCGTCCAGGATCCGGGCCCAGCCGCGCACCACCTGCACGCCGTTCTTCTTGAGCAGGGCGCCGACGCCACCGGTCAGGCGCTTGACGATGCCTTCCTTCCAGGCCACCGTGCGGGTGATGTCGATGCTGGGCGCGGCCGTGCGGATGCCCAGCGCGCTTTCAGCGCCGCCTTCGCCGGCGTAATGCGTCGCCTTATGAAATTCCTCGGCCGCATGGATCAGGGCCTTGGACGGGATGCAACCCACGTTCAGGCAGGTGCCGCCCAGCTGGCCGCCCTCGACCAGCACGGTCTTGATGCCCAGCTGCCCGGCGCGGATGGCGGCCACGTAGCCGCCGGGGCCGCCGCCGATGATGAGTAAAGTCGTCGTTTCCATCGTCATCTTGTTGATGTCCTCTGTCCCTTATTCCACGAACAGCGTTGCCGGCGCTTCCAGGTAAGCGCGCACGGCCTGGATGAACTCGGCCGCCACCATGCCGTCGATGACCCGGTGGTCGAAGGACGACGACAGGTTCATCAGCTTGCGCGCCACCAGGCCGCCGTTCTTCACGACCGGACGGTCGAGGATGCGGTTGACGCCGACGATCGCCACTTCCGGATGGTTGATCACCGGCGTGCTGACGATGCCGCCCAGTGGACCCAGGCTGGTGATGGTGATGGTCGAGCCGGACAGCTCGTCGCGCGCCGCCTTGCCGGTGCGCGCGGCTTCCGCCAGGCGCAGGATCTCGCGGGCGCTGTTCCACGGGTCGCGGGCTTCGGCGTTGCGGATCACCGGCACCATCAGGCCGGCGTCGGTCTGGGTGGCCATGCCGAGGTGGACCGGCTGGTAGCGGGTGACGATGCCGGCCTGGTCGTCGAAGCGGGCGTTGACCTCGGGGAACTTGCGGATTGCCAGCACCACGGCGCGCATCAGCAGCGGCAGCAGGGTCAGCTTGCCGCGTTCCTCGCCGTAGCGCGCGTTCAGCTGGGTGCGCAGGGCTTCGAGTTCGGTGACGTCGACTTCCTCGACATAGGTGAAGTGCGGGATCTGGCGCTTGGACAGCTGCATCTTTTCGGCGATCTTGCGGCGCAGGCCGATCAGCGGCACCGCCTCCTCGCCATGCAGCTCGGCGTAGCGGCTGTCGGCGCTGCCGTGCACGGCATGGCCCTGCTTCCGGCCGGCGACGAAGTTGTCGAGGTCGGCATGCGTGATGCGGCCGGCCGGACCGCTGCCGCCCACGTACTGCAGCTCGATGCCCATGTCCCAGGCGCGCTTGCGCACGGCGGGCGCGGCCAGGGGTTTTTCGTTCGCATCACGGAAAGTCGCGCGCGAGGCGGCGCCATTGCCGGCGCGGTCGCCGGAGCCCGCGGATTTCGCCGCCGGGGCAGGGACCGGCACGCTCGCCGCGCCGGCCACGATGCGCTGCGGCTCCGGCACGAAGCCGTGCGGCAGATCGGCCGGCTCGTCCGCAACCTGGGCGGCGGCCGGGGCAGCGGCAGCCGCCGGCTTCGCTGCCTCACCCTTGAAATTGCCGGCCCCCTCGATTTCGAGGCGCACCAGTTCGGCGCCCACGGCCAGCGATTCGCCGACCTTGCCGCCCAGCGCCATGACGGTGCCATGCACCGGCGACGGGATCTCGACCGTGGCCTTGTCGGTCATGACGTCGGCCAGGATCTGGTCTTCGGTAACGGTGTCGCCGGGCTGCACGCGCCAGGCCACCACTTCGCATTCCGCAATACCCTCGCCCACGTCGGGCATTTTGATGACGTGAATACCCACCTTTATGCCTCCATCGCTCGTTTGAATGCCGCGCCGACGCGGTCCGGTCCGGGGAAGTACGCCCACTCCTGCGCATGCGGATAAGGGGTATCCCAGCCGGTCACGCGCTCGATCGGCGCTTCCAGGTGGTAGAAGCAGTGCTCCTGCACCAGGGCGGCGAGTTCGGCGCCGAAGCCGCTGGTCCTGGTGGCCTCGTGGACCACGACGCAGCGGCCGGTCTTCCTGACCGATTCGACGATGGTGTCGAGGTCGAGCGGCCACAGGGTGCGCAGGTCGATGATCTCGGCATCGATGCCGGTCTCGTTGGCGGCGGCCTCCGAGACCCAGACCATGGTGCCGTAGGTCAGCACGGTGAGGTCGGCGCCGGGACGGAAGATCGCCGCCTTGTCCAGCGGGACCTTGTAGTAGCCTTCGGGGACCTTGCCCAGCGGGTGTTTTGCCCAGGAAGTGACCGGACGGTCGTGGTGGCCGTCGAAGGGGCCGTTGTACAGGCGCTTGGGTTCCAGGAAGATCACCGGGTCGTCGTTCTCGATCGAGGCGATCAGAAGGCCTTTCGCATCGTAGGGGTTGGACGGCATCACGGTGCGCAGGCCGCAGACGTGGGTGAAGAAGGCTTCCGGGCTCTGGCTGTGGGTCTGGCCGCCATAGATGCCGCCGCCGCAGGGCATGCGGATGGTCAGCGGCGAGGTGAAGTCGCCGGCCGAGCGGTAGCGCAGGCGCGCCGCTTCCGAGACGATCTGGTCGGTCGCCGGATAGAAGTAGTCGGCGAACTGGATCTCGACCACCGGACGCAGGCCGTAGGCGGCCATGCCGACCGCGGTGCCGACGATGCCGCCTTCGGAGATCGGGGCGTCGAAGGCGCGGTGCTTGCCGTACTTGGCCTGCAGGCCGTCGGTGACGCGGAACACGCCGCCGAAATAGCCGACGTCCTGGCCGTAGACGACCACGTTCTCGTCGCGTTCCATCATCACGTCCATGGCCGAACGCAGGGCCTGGATCATCGTCATCGGGGTTACTACTACATCCTTCTCGATATCTCGCATCACTTCACACCCCCAGTTGTTGGCGTTGGCGGCGCAGGTGTTCGGGCATGTCCTTGTAGACGTCCTCGAACATCGATGCGGCGCTCGGCACGCGGCCATCGATCAGCGTGCCGGATTGCTCGGCTTCCTTCTGCGCGGCCAGGACTTCGGCTTCCAGCTCGGCCTGCAAGGCCTCGTGCTGGGCGTCCGACCACCAGCCCTTCTTGACCAGGTGGCGCCGCAGGCGGCCGATCGGGTCGCCCAGCGGGAAATAGGTCCATTCGTCGGCCGGACGGTAGCGCGAGGGGTCGTCGGAGGTCGAGTGCGGGCCGGCGCGGTAGGTGACCCATTCGATCAGGGTCGGCCCCAGGTTGCTCCTGGCGCGTTCGGCGGCCCAGCAGGAGGCCGCGTACACGGCCAGGAAGTCGTTGCCGTCGACGCGCAGCGAGGCGATGCCGGCGCCGACGCCGCGGGAAGCGAAGGTGACGCTCTCGCCGCCGGCGATGGCCTGGAAAGTCGAGATGGCCCACTGGTTATTGACCACGTTCAGGATCACCGGGGCGCGGTAGACGTGGGCAAAGGTGAGGCCGGTGTGGAAGTCGCTTTCGGCGGTGGCGCCGTCGCCGATCCAGCCGGAGGCGATTTTCGTGTCGCCCTTGATGGCGGAGGCCATGGCCCAGCCGACCGCCTGCGGAATCTGGGTGGCGAGGTTGCCGGAAATCGTGAAGAAGCCATCTTTCCTGGACGAGTACATCACCGGCAGCTGGCGGCCCTTCAGCGGGTCGCGCTCGTTCGACAGCAGCTGGCAGATCATGTCGACCATCGGGTACTTGCGCGCCATCAGCAGGCTTTGCTGGCGATAGGTCGGGAAACACATGTCGCCATCCTTCAGGGCCAGCGCGTGGGCGGTGCCGATGGCCTCCTCGCCGAGCGAGGTCATGTAGAAGGACATCTTCTTCTGGCGCTGGCCGATGACCATGCGGGCGTCGAAGATACGGGTCTTCATCATGGTGCGCAAGCCGGACAGGAGGGTCTCCTGGTCCAGCGCCGGGACCCAGGGGCCGACGGCGTCGTCGTTGTCGTCCAGCACGCGGATCAGGCTGGAGGCGATCTCCGCGGTGTCCTGGTAGCGCACGTCGACGGGCGGACGCGGGACGATGCCCGCGGGATTAATTCCAAGATACGAAAAATCAGTCTTGCAACCCGGGCGGCCGGTAGGCTCCGGGACGTGCAGCGACAGAGGTTGACTCTGGCTCATAGTTCGCTTTCCCCTCGGTAAAGGTGTGTGCAGCAGAAAACATATTAATTGCGGCAAGACCGCGCACGCATGTTTTGCGAGAATATTTTTCTGCTGCTTTGCAGCACGGATAGCGCCTGGAAAGATCGCGGCTGCCCGCGGGATCAGGTCAAGACACTAGCACGCGGCGCAGCGAAGCCATGCCGATTGCGGCAAGCGTGCGCGGCACTGCTCAGCGCTGATTGGACCGTTCGGCGAGGCCGGCGCGGGATTTCGGTAGCCAGCCGATGCCGCCCGCGTGCACGCTCTGGATGTACAGGCGGTCCGCGGTTTCCAGCACGCCGGTCGTGTCCGGATAGGCACCGGTCGGGTCCTGCAGGTCGGCGACCACCCGGCCATCCTCGGTAAAGGCAAGTACATGGCCGTAGGCGGGCGGCACCGGCCACAAGGAGCGCGGCAGGCGCAAGGCCAGCTTGCGCATGAAGGGATGGGCGGCCGCCACGTCGCCGGAGGCGGTGCGCGGCTTCGCCAGGCCCAGCCAGATGCGGCCGTCCATGCCGCGCATCAGGTTGTCCGGGAAGCCCGGCAGATCGGCGAGGATGACACGGGCCTGGGCGCCGGGAGCGCGGGTGAGGTCGAGGCCGCGGGCATCCGCATCGATGCGCCAGACCCGGTAGGCGCCGCTCTCGGCCACGAACAGGGAGCGCTCGTTGCGCGACAGGACGATGCCGTTGGCGAAGGACAGGCCGTCGGCCACCACTTCGACCTTGCCGCCTGGCTGATAGACCAGCACGCGGCCGGTCGGCCGGTGTTCGAGGTAATCGAGGACGCTGGCCTCGAAGGGGCCGCCATTCTCGGCCGGCGAGAAGCGCCGGCTGGCGTCGGTGAAGTAGACCCTGCCGTCACGCGCCAGCGTCACCGCGTCCGGAAAGCGGATCGGATCGCCATCCGGCAAGCGGTCGGCGAGCACCGTCACGTGATGGGGCGGCGCCGCGGCGATCGCCACCAGGCCGCGATACGCGTCGGCGGCGATCATCCGCCCATCGGCATCGAAATCGAAACCCAGCACCCGGCCGCCGGTCTGGGCCCACACTTCGAGGCCGCCGCCGTCCGGCCGCATGCGCAGCACGCTGCCGCCCTCGACCCCCGTATACAGGAGGCCCTCGGGCCCGAGAGCGATGTGTTCGGGACCGATGGCGCCATCGAGGCCGATGGTCCGGAGGCCGGTGAGCCGGCGGTTGGCTGCGTACACACCGGTGTAGCCGGGGTTCGGCGGCGCTTCCCAGGCCACCGGATCGACCGCCAGCGGCTTGCGGCTCAGACAGCCGCCCAGGGCAATCAGCAACAGCGCGGCAGCACCGGCAAGACGGCGTCGCATACGGCCTCCATCGTGTCATCGTTATAAATTTGGTATCGCTCCTGATATTACTTCAGGTGAACTGTGTTCCATAGAAAGGTGAAACCCCTTACAATCGCTGACTTCACAATTTCCTGGACTTATTGACAACATGGCGATGCGCGACGCGGCCCCGGCCAGGACCTTCGGCAGCAACGGTGGACTCCTCGGACAGCTGATCGACGATGCCGACTGGAGCGCGACCAGCCTCGGGCCGGTCGACCGCTGGCCGGCTGCGATGCGCACCACGCTCGAACTGGTGCTGCGCTCGCCGGTGCCGATCGCCACCCTGTGGGGACGCGAGGGCGTCCTGATCTACAACGAGGGCTATGCGGGGTTGTCCGCCGCGCGCCATCCGGCCATCTTCGGCGCCAGGGTGGCCGAGGCCTGGCCGGAAGCCGCGGCCTTCAATGCCAATGTGCTCGAGGTGGTGCTGGCGGGCGGCACGCTGTCCTACCGCGACCATCCATTGAGTCTGGAGCGTAAGGGCAAGCCGCCGGAATGCTGGTTCGACCTCGACTATTCGCCGGTCACCGGCGAGGATGGCGAGGCGATCGGCGTGCTGGCGGTGGTGACCGAAACCACCGCCAAGGTCATGGCCGAGGCCGGCCTGAGCGCGGAACACAGCCGCCTGCGCGCGATCTTCCAGCAGGCGCCCGGCTTCGTCGCCCAGTTGACCGGACCCGACCACGTCTTCGCCCTCGTCAACGCCTCCTACAGCGCGCTGATTGGCGGACGCCCGGTGCTCGGCCGTCCGCTGCGCCTGGCGCTGCCGGAGACGGTGCCGCAGGGCCTGGTGGGGGTGCTCGACCGGGTCTACCACAGCGGCGAGCCGCACACGGCCCATGCCGCGCCGATATGGCTGGCCGAGGACGGCCACCAGCGCTGCCTGTACTACCTCGACTTCGTCTACCAGCCGATGCGCGACGAAGGCGGCAACGTCACCGGCGTGTTCGTGCAGGGCCACGACGTCACCGAGCGGGTGCTGGCCGAACAGGCGCTGAGGGAAAGCGAGGCGAAGTTCCACAGTTTTGCGCAGGCGATCCCGCACCAGGTCTGGAGCGCGACCGCGGACGGCAAGAACGACTGGTTCAACCAGCACGCCTATGCCTACAGCGGCCTGGGGCTGGACGAACTCGGCGGCATAGGCTGGACCGCCATCGTGGATCCGGACGACCTGGCCCAGGTGACCACGCGTTGGGCGATCGCGGTCGCTTCCGGCTCGACCTACGAGGCCGAGATGCGCCTGCGCGCGCAGGACGGCAGCTACCGCTGGCACCTGTCGCGCGCGGTCGCCCAGCGCGGTGCGGACGGCGAAGTCAGCGGCTGGGTCGGCACCAATACCGACATCGAGGACCGCAAGCGGGGCGAGCAGCGCCTCGAACACCTGAACGCCAGCCTGGAGCAGACGGTGTCCCTGCGCACCGCCGAGCGCGACCGCATGTGGCGGCTGTCGAAGGACATCATGCTGGTGGCCGGTTTCGACGGACGGGTCGAAGCGGTCAGCCCGGCTTTCGGCTCGCTGCTGGGCTGGAGCGATGCCGACGTCGTCGGCCGCAACTTCCTCGATCTGGTGCACCCGGAAGACCAGGCCGCCACGACGACGCAGATGGATTCGCTGGGCAAAGGCCATCACGTGTACAAGTTCGAGAACCGCTTGCGCCGCAAGGACGGCAGCTGGTGCCTGCTGTCGTGGTCGGCCGCGCCGGACACCGTCTACATCCACGCGATCGGACGCGACATCACGGCCGACCGCGAACAGGCCGAGCAGATCCGCCGCACCGAGCTGGCCTTGCAGCAGTCGCAGAAGATGGAGACCATCGGCAAGCTCACCGGCGGCGTGGCCCACGACTTCAACAATCTGCTGCAGATCATTTCCGGCAACCTGCAGCTGCTCGAGGTGCAGTGCGAGGGCGGCGAAGCCCTGCGCTGGATCGGCAATGCCCGCTCGGCGGTCGAGAAGGGCGCCAAGTTGGCCAGCTATCTGCTCGCCTTCGGCCGCCGCCAGCCGCTGGAGCCGCGCGTGGTCAAGATCAGCCGCGTCGTGATGAGCATGGAAGACATGCTGCGCCGGTCGCTGGGCGAGGAAATCGAGGTCGAGCTGGTGATCTCGGGCGGCCTGTGGAATACCGCGGTCGACGTCGCCCAGGTGGAAAATGCGGTGCTGAACCTGGCCATCAATGCGCGCGATGCGATGAACGGGGCCGGCCGGCTCACCATCGAGGCGAACAATGCGGTGCTCGACGACCTGTACTGCCGCAACCATGCCGACGTCGCGCCCGGCCAGTACGTGATGATCGGCGTGACCGACACCGGCGCCGGCATGACGCCGGAGGTGCTGCGCCAGGCCTTCGAGCCTTTCTTCTCGACCAAGGAAGAGGGCAAGGGCACCGGCCTCGGCCTGTCGATGGTGTACGGCTTCGTCAAGCAGTCCGGCGGCCACGTGAAGATCTACAGCGAGCCGGGGCAGGGCACCACGGTCAAGATCTACCTGCCGCGCACCCTGGCCGCCGAGGACGCGATGGCGCCGCCGGTCGAGCCCTCGCCGCCCGTCGGCGGCACCGAGACCATCCTGGTGGCGGAAGACGACGAAGCCGTGCGCACCACGGTGGTCGAGATGCTGACCGACCTCGGATATCGCGTACTGAAGGCGGCCGATGCCGCCAGCGCGCTGGCGGTGGTGGAATCCGGGGTGCCGATCGACGTGCTGTTCACCGACGTGGTCATGCCCGGCACCCTGCGCAGTCCGGAACTGGCGCGCATGGCGCGCGAGCGCCTGCCCAACCTGGCGGTGCTGTTCACGTCGGGCTATACGGAAAGCGCGATCGTCCACGGCGGGCGCCTCGATCCCGGGGTCGAGCTGCTCGGCAAGCCCTACACCCGCGAAAGCCTGGCCCGCCGGATCCGCCAGGTGCTGGCCAACCAGCGCAGCCGCGCGCTGGGCGGACCGGCGCCGCTGCGCCCGCGTGCCGACGAGAGTACGGTGGGCCCGGCGCTGCGCATCGTGCTGGTGGAGGACGAAGAGGAAATCCGCGACAGTACCGAAGCCCTGCTGATCCACCTCGGCCACGAGGTGCGCTCGGCCGCTACCGCGGAGGATGCGCTGGCGCTGATCTCGAACGAATCCGGCGTGCTGATCACCGACGTCCAGCTGCCGGGCATGTCCGGCGACATGCTGGCGGCCGAGGCGCGCGTGCTGGCGCCGGGGATCCGGATCGTGTTCGCGACCGGCAAGGGCGAGGTCAGCAACTGGCCGGATGCGGTGGTGCTGCGCAAGCCCTACGACCTGATGGCGCTGGCGGCAGTGCTGACCAACGTGGCTGTTACAGCTTGAGCGAGTACTCGTAGAAAGATTCGTCGCGTACCCAGCCCTGCGACTCGTACAAGCCCTGGGCGGTGGTATTGGTGCGCGCGGTCGACAGCGCCAGGCGCAGGGCGCCCTGTTCGCGGCCGAAGGCGGCTGCGGCGTCGAGCAGGGCGCGGCCGATGCCGTTGCCGCGGCCTTGCGGCGCCACGAACAGGTCGTTCAGGATATAGATGCGGCCCGCGGACACCGAGGAGAAGGACGGGTAGAGCTGGGTGAAGCCGAGCGGCTCGCCATCGTCGCCGAGCGCCAGGAAAATCGCCGAGTCCGCGTTCGCCAGGCGCTCGGACACGAAGCGCAGGGCGACGTCGGGCTCGGCCGGCTTGCCGTAGAACTGGCGGTAGGCATCGAACAGGGGAGCGACGAGCTGGGCGTCGGCGGCGAGGGCTGGGCGGATCGTGGTCATCCGATTATTGTACTCCGGCGCCGGCAGCGCTGAGCGCTTCTTCGATGAAGCGCGCACTCAGGGCCGCCTGCGTCACCGGCAGCATATGGCCGCCCTCGACCAGCTCCAGCTTCGCACCCGGCACCTTGTCCACCAGCGCCTGACCGTTCGCCTTCCAGTCGAGGATGCGGTCGTCCTTCCCGTACAGGACGTGTACGGGCAGCCGCAATTCCTCGTAACGCGCCTGTACCAGCGGCAGGTGCGCCGGCAGGGCCTGCATGTCGGCCGAGGCGGACAGGAAGGCGGAAGGACGCAGCGAGAGCAGGCCGCCGCCCTTGGTCGCGAAATCGCGCGGCACCGCTTCCGGCCCGAACACGGCTTCCAGCGTGGCGGCGCTGTTCTTGACGGAGGCCGGAATCGCCAGCGTCCAGGCCACCAGCTTGCGCACAAAGGGCGACTCGATCGCCAGGCCCTTGAACACCGGCGGCACGTCGTCGCGCATATGGGTCAGCGGCGCCAGCAGGGCCAGTCCCGCCACCTGCCGCGGATGTTCGAGCGCCAGCGTCAGCGCGACCGCGCCGCCCAGCGAGTGGCCCACCACGAAGGCCTGGCCGGGACCCAGGGTGCGGATCAGGGCCGCCATCGATGCGGCCTGGGCCGAAAGGTCGGCGGAGGTGTCCGGCGCGCGGGTCGAATAGCCGGAGCCGGGGCGGTCGACCACCACGATGCGGTGATGCGCGGCCAACCGGCCGACCACGCCATAGGTGTAGTGCGAGAGCTGCCCGGCCAGGCCGTGGATCATCAGGATGGCCGGTTCGCCTGCGCGCGCTTCGCCGAATTCACGGATGTGCAGGCGTGCGCCGGGTACGTCGACGAAGCGTCCCTTGGGCGGCAGCACGGACTGCACCTTGCGCGCCGTCCAGGCGCTGAACAGGACCAGGATGGCGGCCAGCACCACTAGCGCGCCAAGCAGGAAGCCGGCGACGGTCAGGAGGGTAGTCATCGCTTGATCGCTTTCTTCAGGAGCTTCCAGTAGCCGACCGGAGCCAGGCGTTCGAGGAGGGCGGCGGCCTTGGCGTCGCTGCCGACCAGGATGCGGGCCTGGCGCTTCTCGATGCCGCGCACGATGATCTCGCCGGCCTGTTCGGGCGGCATGCGCAGCAGCTTTTCCGTGGTCTTGCGCCCGCGCTCGACCTCGTCCTGCGGGGCGCCGTGAGGGATCCGCGCATTCCTCGCAATCGAGGTGGCGACGCCGCCCGGATGCACGACGGAGACGGCGACCGTGCTGCCTTCGAGTTCGTGGCGCAGCACGTTGGAGAAGCCGCGCACCGCGAACTTGCTGGCCGAGTAGGCGGCCTGGCCGGGCGGTGTGATGATGCCGTAGATGCTGGAGACATTGACGATGCGGGCATCGTCCGAGCCATGCAGCAGCGGCAGGAAGGCGCGCGTCATCCTGACCACGCCTTGGAAGTTAATCTCCAGCAGCCAGTCGAAATCGGCCTCGCTGACCTGCTCGAAGGTGCCGCCCAGGGCCACGCCGGCATTGTTCATCAGGATGTCGAGCTTGCGGTGCGCGGCCCGGACCTCGTCGGGAAAGGCGCGCACGGCCTCGCGGTCGGCGACGTCGAGGCGGTGGGCGGTGGCGCGTACGCCGAATCCCTGGGCCAGATGCGCAGTTTCGGCGACGCTCTCATGGTCGATGTCGGCCAGCGCCAGGTGGCAGCCGCGCCTGGCCATCGCCAGCGCGGTGGCGCGGCCGATGCCGCCGCCCGCGCCCGTGATCAGGGCAACCCGGTTTTTCAGCTTCAAGGCAGTACTCCTTTCGCTCCAAAATGCATGACGCCGTCGGCGATGCGGCCGTAGCGGATGGTGATCATGTCCTGCAGGTAGTTCTGGTAGACCTGCCAGGGGCGGCGCGAGCCCTGCTGCGGCAATTCGCCTTTGGCGCGCTGCACATAGCCCGAGGTGAAGTTCAGGAAGGGTTCGGGCTCGACCCCGGCTTCGCGGCGCGGCACCGCGATGGCAACGCCCTTGCGGTCCATGTAGCGCAGCAGCCGGCACACATAGGCGGCGGTGAGGTCGGCCTTCAGGGTCCAGGACGCGTTCGTATAGCCGAAGGTCATCACGCAGTTCGGCAGCTCGCTCAGCATCATGCCCTTGTAGGACATCGATTCGCCGGCGTGGAAGGGCTTGCCGTCGACGGTGACGGCGACGCCGCCCAGCACCTTGATCTTCAGGCCGGTCGCCAGCACCACCACGTCGGCCGCCAGCTCCTTGCCGGACTTCAGCAGGATGCCGGTTTCGGTGAAGCGCTCGATGTGGTCCGTGACGACCGAGGCCTGGCCCTTGCGGATGGCCTTGAACATGTCGCCGTCCGGCACCACGCAGACGCGCTGGTCCCAGGGTTTGTAATCGGGCGTGAAGTGGGTGGCGACGTCGAAATCCTTGCCGAGCTGGTGGCGCGCCATCGCCACGATCTTCTGCCTGGCCAGATCCGGCTTGCTGCGCGCCAGGCGGTACAGCAGCATGGATTCAAGAATCACGCGCCAGCGCGTGGCCCAGTAGGCGGCCCGTTCCGGCATCCACTTGCGGAAGCGCTGCGCGAAGCCGTATTCGGAGGGCCGGGTCACCACATAGCTCGGGGAACGCTGCAGCATGGTCACGTGGGCCGCCGCGCCGGCCATCGCCGGCACCAGGGTCACGGCGGTGGCGCCGCTGCCGACCACCACGACCTGCTTGCCGGCGTAGTCGAGGTCCTGCGGCCAGAACTGCGGATGCACGATGCGGCCGAGGTAGAGGTCCTCGTCCTCGAAGGGGGGACGGTAGGCTTCCTCGTAGCTGTAGTAGCCGCTGCACATGTAGAGGAAGCGGGTGCGGATCGTGCCAGGGGTGCCGTCGTGGTCGGCTTCGATGGTCCAGCAGGCGTCCGCGCTCGACCATGCGGCCGCGACCACCTTGTGCCGGAAGCGGATGTGGCGGTCGATGCCGTTGTCGCGCGCGGTGTCGCGGATGTAGCCGCGGATCGAGGGGCCGTCGGCGATCGCCTTGCCCGCGGTCCATGGCTGGAAGCCGTAACCGAGGGTGTACATGTCCGAGTCGGAGCGCACGCCGGGATAGCGGAACAGGTCCCAGGTGCCGCCGATGGCAGCGCGCGCCTCGAGGATCGCGTAGCGCTTGTCCGGGCAGCGCTGCTGCAGGTACCAGGCGGCGCCGATGCCGGACAGGCCGGCGCCGACGATCAGCACGTCCAGGATCTCGCCGCCCGCAGTGGAAGCTTGGGGCATGGTGTCTCTTGTTCTGGTTCTTGGTACTGACACTGTACATTGTCAGTTTATGTCTGACAACAATTTTGCAATGTTCTATGCCAGAATAGAGGGATGTCTCGAGAAACTCTCCCAGCGCGTCCCTACCGCGGCATGTCGCAAGACGAGCGCCGCGCCCAGCGCCGCAGCCAGTTGATCGCCGCCGCCATCGAAGTGTACGGAGAGCGCGGCTACCGCCAGGCCACGGTGAAGGCGGTCTGCGAAGCGGCAGGCCTGACGGAACGCTACTTCTACGAATCCTTCGCCAACAGCGAGGACCTGCTGATCGCGTCGTACAACGCAGTGACGTATTCCGTGTTCGGCGAGATCCGCAAGGCCGCCGAAGAAGCGGGGCCGGTCCGCACCGGGCGCGCGCGCGCCATGCTGCGCGCCTACTTCACGGCCCTGCAAAGGGATCCGCGCTCGGCGCGCGTGTTCCTGGTCGAAATCCGTGGCGTCAGCCGTGCCGTCGACAAGGCCTTCGATGCATCGCTGCGCGCGATCGGCGAGGAAGTCGGCCGCATCGCCGGACCCGAAGCGGAAGGCGCCGACCCGCTGCTGCAGGCCGGCGTGGTGGGCGGCGTGATCCACATCGCGCTGCGCTGGATCGAGGACGACTACAGCCCGGACATCGACAGCGTCACCGACAGCGCGATGCGCCTGGTGATGGTCGACGCCAGGCCCAGGCCCGCGCCCTGAGCTTGCACGGCCCTGGATTCGCTGTTAGCCTGAAGGCATGAAGAGCGCATCCGCCACCCTGGCCATCATTATTCCCGCCATTCCCTCGATGGTGGGTTAGCGCTTGTCAATCATCGCAACCCGCCTGGAGGCGGGTTGTCCAGTGCCTGTCTCCGCGCATTCACTTCAAGGAGACTCACCTATGGCACCGCATCCGCTGCAAGCACTCATCCAGTCCGCCGACCGCGCCATCACCGCCGAGGATTTCGACGCGCTCATGAATTTCTATACCGACGACGCCGTCCTGGTCGTCAAGCCCGGACTGAACGTGGCCGGCAAGGACGGCATTCGCGCGGCCTTCGTGAAGATCGCGGAAATCGTCCGCCATACCCTGCGCGTGGGCCAGGGCAGGATGGAGGTGCTGGAGGCCGGCGACAGCGCGCTGGTGATCATGGAATCGACCCTCGATTACATGGACGCGGACGGGACGCAGGTGCACGCGAACCGCCGCGCCACCTATGTGTTCAGGCGCGGCGCGGACGGGCGCTGGCTGTGCGCGATCGATAATTCCTACGGGACGGCGCTGCTGGACGCCTAGCGGCCGGCGCTCACGGCACGTACACCAGGTGGACTTCGAACAGGTAGCCTGCGCCATGCTCGCGCACCCGCACATCGAGCACCAGGTCGCTGGCGCCTTCGGCCTCGGTGTACAGGTCGACCAGTACATGCCAGTAGCCGTCCATCCACTGGGAGACCGAGGTCTCCCAGGCTTCGTCGGGCAGGCTGACCAGGGTCGCGCCGTAATCCTCGATGCTACCGGCGGTGATCTGCGCGTCCTCCGGCGACAGGGGGCTGACCTCGGGGATGCCGCGCGCCAGTTCGAAGTCGCCCTCGCGGAAGGCGTCGACAATGGCGGCGAGGGTTGGCCGCCAGATGGCCGGCACCGGCGTTTGCTGGTCTTCGCTCAGGTCTGCGCTCATGTCTTCGCTCATGGCCAGTCCAGTTCCACCCAGGTCGGCGCGTGGTCGCTCGGTTTCTCGCGCCCGCGCACGTCACGGTCGACGCCGGCCGCTTTCAGCGTCGGCGCGAGCGCCGGGCTGAGCAGCAGGTGGTCGATGCGCAGGCCGGCGTTGCGGCCGTAGGCATCGCGGAAGTAATCCCAGAAGGTGTAGATCACTTCGTCCGGATGCATGGTGCGCAGGGCATCCGTCCAGCCCTGGTCGAGCAGCTTGCGGTAGGCGGCGCGGGTCTCGGGGCGGAACAGGGCGTCGTCGAGCCAGCGCTCGGGCTTGTAGACATCGAGTTCGGTCGGCATCACGTTGTAGTCGCCGCACAGGATCACCGGCGCGCCGGTGTCGATCAATTCCTGGGCGCGCGCATGCAGGCGTTCGAACCAGCGCAGCTTGTAGTCGAACTTCGGACCCGGCGCCGGATTGCCGTTCGGGAGATACAGGCAGCCGATCAGGATGCCGTTCACCGCCGCTTCGATGTAGCGGCTCTGCTCGTCCTCCGGGTCGCCCGGCAGGCCGCGCCCGATTTCCTGCGGTTCCGTATCGCGCGCGAGGATGGCGACGCCGTTCCAGCTTTTCTGGCCGTGCCAGATCGGATGATAGCCGGCGGCACGGATCTCCATTTCCGGGAACTTCTCCTGCGGCGCCTTCAGCTCCTGCAGGCAGGCGACGTCAGGCCGGGTCTCTTCCAGCCATTGCAGCAGGGCGGGCAGGCGGCTGTTGATGCCGTTGACGTTGAAGGTCGCCACTCTCATTCTTCGCTTCATGGTCCGTATCCATATGGTTGTTTTAATCGAACAATGTGCTTTGGCCAGGGCTACGATAGTGCGCGAATGCCCGCTCGATGTCCTCCTCGACGATTCTATCCTTGCACAGCCTGGGCAGGCGGTCCAGCGGGAAGAATGCGGCGTCCGACACTTCGGGGCCGGGCCTGGGGACTGCGTCGCCGGTACGCTCGCAAAGGAAATAGAATTTGTAGAACTCGCGGGCATCGGGGTTGAACGGCCCCTTGGCCTTGTGCCTGACGCTGTAGAGTTGCTTTGCGACGACATCGATGCATGCTTCTTCCGCGATCGCCTTGACGACATTCTCCGCGGCGGAGAGCCCGACATCGGCGAATCCGCCTGGCAGAGTCCACAAGCCCGAGACCCTTTCCCGAACCAGCAGAATCCGGTCATCTTCGATCACGGCACCGCGGACGTCGTTCATCGGGGTCACATAGGTCCTGGAGCCTGGCGCAAGCGCAGCGATCTGCGTAGTCGGTGCCATGAACAGCTTCGACAACATGGCCTCGGCTATCTCCTTGATTTCCCGATAGCGTTCGATGTCGTATTCCCCTTTGGCGTATGCCAGGCCGGTCAGCGCCGAAGCCTGCAGGCGCTTGGCATACGTCAGCCATTCGTTTTCCATTCTTATTCCGTCACAGGCAGGGGAAGTCCCAATGCCCTCAGCCTGAAGCGCAAGTCGGCGGCGCCTTGAAAATGAATGCCGCGCAGGCCTTCCTTGGTGGAGGCCTCGACATTGCGAATGCTGTCATCGATGAAAACGGTGTTCTCCGGGACCAGTTTGTAGCGATCGATCAGAAGCCTGAAGATCGCCGGATCCGGCTTCACGAGTTGTTCGCGGCCGGACACCACGATGCCTTCGAACCAGGCAAGGAATGGAAAACGCCTGAGAGCGATGGGGAAGGTTTCGTCCGACCAGTTGGTGAGGGCCAGCAGACGGACATCGAGCGCGCGGAGTTCCGCGAGGACCTCTACGGTCTCCTCGATCGCGCCCGGTATCATCTCTTCCCAACGCTCACGAAAAGCCCTGATATGACGTTCATGGGAAGGGTGTGTTTGAATCGCCATGTCGATTCCATCCTTCCATGAACGGCCCCGGTCTTGCTGCTCGTTCCATTCCATGTTGCACACCTCGGACAGGAAATGCTCCATTGCCGCTTCGTCGTCGGCAAACAGCTTCCTGTACAGGATGCGCGGATCCCATCGAATCAGAACATTGCCGAGATCAAAAACGACGGTGTGAACAAGCGGCGGTACTTGGGGTTGGGTAGTCGGACTCATGGCTCTCCTGGCTGGCCCCTGGATGTTACCTCAAGCAGAGGAGGGGCCGCCGCACCGGTTAGGGGCTGAGCCGGCGTAGTCAAACTACGTACGGCTGTCGCATGCAATTTCTGAGGTATACCAGCTCGTTTGCCCCGTGCGTGTAAATTAACTACCTCAACCATGTAAATTCTGGCATGCTCTTGCCTGCGGCCGCCCAGGCCGCCAAGATCACGACAACGACCACGAGACCATGAAATTCACCACCTTTGCGGTGGCGTTCGCCTCCGCGTTCGCCGCCTTGACCGCCAGCCCGTTCGCCCAGGCCCAGAACGCCGACCGCCACTTCCTCGGCTTCAAGAGCGTCGGCGGCAAGGGCTATGAGATCGCCACCAGCGACGGCCGCTACCTGATCAAGCCCTACGCGCCCAACATCGTCGAGACCAGCTTCGTGCCCAGCGCGGAAGAGGGCATGCCGCAGGCCGCCTCCCACGCCGTGGTGCTGGCGGCGGGCCAGGTGCCGGTCCGGGTGCAGGAAGACGCGGCGCGCGTCGTGCTCGCCACAGAGGGCATCACGGTCACGGTCGAGAAGTCGCCCTTCCGCATCGGCTACAGCTACAAGGGCAAACCGCTGGTGGCCGAAAAGCGCGGCTACGGCCGCGGCGACCAGCTGGAGTCGATCGAATTCGCGGTCGACGGCGGCGAAGCCCTGTACGGCGCCGGTTCGCGCGCGGTCGGCATGAACCGCCGCGGCTACCGCTTCCCGCTGTATAACAAGGCCTCCTACGGCTTCGGCAGCCACGCCGAGCAGATGGGTTACGGGATTCCGATGGCGCTGTCCTCGAAGCGCTATGCGATCCACTTCGACAATCCGCAGGCCGGCTACCTCGATCTCGACAGCCGCAAGGACGGCACCCTGCGCTTCGAAGCCATCGGCGGTCCCAAGACCTACCAGGTGGTGGCGGGCGACGACTGGGCCCAGATCATGGACGGCTATACCCGCCTGACGGGCCGCCAGCCGCTGCCGCCGCGCTGGGCCTTCGGCAATTTCGCGAGCCGCTTCGGCTATCACACCGAGCTTGAAACCCGCGCCGTGGTCGACAAGTTCATCGCCGACGGCATTCCGCTGGACGCGGTCGTGCTCGACCTCTACTGGTTCGGCAAGACCGTCAAGGGCACCATGGGCAACCTGGCCTGGGACCGCGACAACTTCCCCCAGCCCGAGAAGATGATGGCGGACTTCCTGCAGAAGGGCGTCAAGACCGTCCTGATCACCGAGCCCTTCATCCTGACGACCTCGAAGCGCTGGAATGAAGCCGCGCAGCAGGGCGTGCTCGCCACCGGCAGCGACGGCAAGCCCCTGCGCTACGATTTCTATTTCGGGAACACGGGCCTGGTCGACGTCTTCAAGCCGGAAGCCCAGACCTGGTTCTGGAACATCTACAAGAACCTGAAGTCGGGCGGCGTGGCCGGGTGGTGGGGCGACCTGGGTGAGCCCGAAGTGCATCCGGCCGAAGCCCGGCACGCGGCCGGCACGGCCGACCAGGTCCACAATATCTACGGCCACGAGTGGGCGCGCCTGATCCACGACGGCTATGCGCGCGACTATCCCGACGAGCGCCCCTTCATCCTGATGCGCTCGGGTTATTCGGGCTCGCAGCGCTTCGGCATGATCCCCTGGTCCGGCGACGTCAGCCGCGGCTGGGGCGGCCTGCAGTCGCAGATGGAGATCTCGCTGCAGATGGGGATGCAGGGCCAGGCCTGGATGCATTCCGACCTCGGCGGCTTTGCCGGTCCGGTGCTGGACGACGAACTCTATGTGCGCTGGCTGCAGTACGGCGTGTTCCAGCCGCTGTTCCGCCCGCACGCCCAGGAAGAGGTGGCGGCCGAGCCGGTGTTCCGCGAACCGAAGACGAAAGCGCTGGCGCGCGAGGCGGTGCGCCTGCGTTACGCGATGCTGCCGTATAACTACACGATCGCCTTCGAGAACAGCCGCAGCGGCATGCCGATGATGCGTCCGATGCTGTTCGAGGAGCAGGACGAGGAAGCGGCGGCGGCGATCTCTTCGACCTATCTGTGGGGCCCGAGCTTCCTGGTGGCGCCGGTGGTCGAGCCGGGCGCGACGCGCAAGGAAGTGCACTTCCCCGACAAGGGCGTTACGTGGTTCGATTTCCATACCGACGAACCGCACCGTGGCGGCATCACCGAAGTGGTCAAGCCCGTCGCCGACCATATTCCGACCTATGTGCGGGCCGGCGCCTTCGTGCCGCTGGCGAAGGTGGTGCAGAGCACCCGCGACTACTCGACCCGTGCGCTCGACCTGCACTACTGGCACGACGCTGGCGTGAAGAGTTCGTCCGGCCAGCTGTACGACGACGACGGCAAGACCCCGAACGCCTTCGAGGCCGGCAAGTACGAGCTGGTGCGCTTCAGCAGCCGGCTCGATGCCGGCAGGCTCGAGATCGCCCTGCAACCGGAGACCGGCGCCAGCTATGCCCCGACTTCGCATGCCTTCACGCTGAAGGTCCACAACGTGGGGCGACAACCACGTGCCGTGCAGGTCAACGGCAAGGCCCAGGTCTTCCGCTGGGACGCCCGCCGGCGCCTGCTGGAAGTGAGCCTGCCGGCTCTGCGCCAGGCGCCGATGGCGGTGGCGATCGCGCTCTGAGCAGGGCCCCATACGCTTGAGTTGGGGGCGCGCCCGTGTTCAGGCGCGCTCCGGCGTGGTCGGCGATTCGTTAAACTGCGGGGAAGCAGAAGCGATCTACCGCACCATGAAGCCTCAACTCCTGCAGGATCTCAACGAAAGCGGCTCAGCGCAGTCCAAGCCGCCAATCCCTGGCGCCGCCGAGCAAGTCACGCGGCCGCGCCCGACCGTCGAGCCGCGTCCGCAAGCGGCGGAGCCCGGCGACACCGTCCCGGCAACGGGATTTGCGCCGCAGCCCCCGGCCTTCGCCGAGCCCATCCCGACGCCAGCGCCAAGGCCGCCGCCGATGCGGGCGACGGCGCAGGCGACCGAACCGTGGGCACCGGCCGACAGCACGGAGGAGCAGGTGCCGGGCTGGCTCGCCGAACGCCTGGCCCTGGACGCCGAGGAGCAGCGGCGCACGGAACGCAGCCGTCTCTGGGGGCGGCGCCTCGTCGCCTGGGGTGCGGCCGGCGTGCTGCTCGCACTGCTGGCCAGCGGCGGCCTCTATCTGTACGACCAGAGCCAGGTCGAAGACGCGCTGGTGGTGGTGGCGAACACGAATCCCGCCCCCGCATCCGCCGCCCCCGGCCTGGAAGCGGCGCAGGCATCGCGGGCCTTGCCGGCAAGCGTGGCGGCGCCCGTCACGCCGGCGCCCGCGCCGGCTGCGCCTGTCAGTGCGGAGGCAAGGACCGCGGAGCGAAGCACCGCGGTGGGCGGATCGGCAGCGGCGCAGACCGACGCCGGCGCAGGCCAGCCCGTGCCGGCCGAAGACCAGCCCGCCGACCTGGCGCCGCCGCCCAAGCGCCAGCGCAGCCATGTCCGCAAGCGCGTCAAGGCCGAGGCCAGCGCCAGGGCCGCCGACGCCGAACCCTCGGCCCGCCAGCGCCGCGAGGAAACGCTGATGCAATGCCGCGCCCACGGCTATGACGAACACCAGTGCCTGCAGCGCGGTTGCGAAATGACCCGCTACGGCTTCGCCTGCAAGGGCTGAGGCCTGAGGCCGCGGCGGGCGGCATCAATCTTCGTGGTGGTGTTTCTCGTACTCGTCGGCCTCGGCCTTGGTGGCGTGCACGATGCCGTCCGGGTGCTCCGGCGGCGTGTACAGGGTGTAAAGGCGCATCGGCTCGGTCTTCGAGGTGTTGATCACGTTGTGCTCGGTACCGGCCGGCACCACCACGGCCACGCCGTCTTCCAGCTTGTGCTCTTCGCCGTCGAGGATGGCGACACCGGTGCCGGCTTCGACGCGGATGAACTGGTCGTGGCCGGTGTGGTGTTCCATGCCGATCTCTTCGCCGGCCTGCAGGGTCATGATGACCAGCTGGCTGCGCGGGGTCGTGTACAGGACCTCGCGGAAGTTGTTACCTGCGAGGGTTTTTTCTTCGATATTGATGCTGTAACCCGACATGCTTGTTCTCCTGTTGACTCAGTTTCGGCAGCTGCCTCTTGCGTTCGACAGCTGCTGCCCAATATCGATTGTATAAGACCGCAGGATTCCGCGCAGGCGGCCACCCCACTGTTATACTCGGGAATTTAAAGTTTCCATAATTTCATGTCGAGCGACCTCAATGCCCAGCGCCGTGCCCAGCTTCTCATCGAGCGGGTGGCGGACTACGCGATCTACATGCTCAATCCGGACGGTACGGTGGCGAGCTGGAACGCCGGTGCCCGCCGCTTCAAGGGTTACGAGGAACAGGAAATCCTCGGCCAGCACTTTTCGCGCTTCTACGCGGAAGCCGACCGCGCGGCCGGCGTGCCCGAGCGGGCCCTGAAGACCGCGCTGGAGTCGGGACGCTTCGAGGCCGAAGGCTGGCGCGTGCGCAAGGACGGCAGCCGCTTCTGGGCCTCGGTCGTGATCGACGCGATCCACGACGACAACGGCGAACTGTTCGGCTTTGCCAAGATCACGCGCGACATCACCGACAGGAAGCTGGCCCGCGATGCGCTGCGCCACACCGAGGAGCAGTTCAAGCTGCTGGTCGAGAGCGTGGTCGACTACGCCATCTATATGCTCAGCCCCGAAGGCGTGGTGACGACCTGGAATGCCGGCGCCCGCAAGATCAAGGGCTATGCGGCCGATGAAATCGTCGGCAGCCACTTCAGCCGCTTCTACACCGAGGAAGATCGCCGCAACGGCAAGCCCGAACAGGTGCTGGCCCAGGTACGTGCGGACGGCCGCTTCGAGGCCGAAGGCCTGCGGGTGCGCAAGGACGGCACCGCCTTCCGCGCCAGCGTGGTGATCGACGCCATCCGCGATCCCGAAGGCAAGCTGGTCGGCTTTGCCAAGATCACCCGCGACATCACCCAGCGCACCCAGCTCGAGGATGCGCGCCAGGCCTTGCAGCATTCGCAGCGCCTGGAGGCGGTCGGCAAGCTGACCGGCGGCGTGGCCCACGACTTCAACAACATCCTGCAAGTCATCGGCGGCAGCCTGCAGCTGATGAGCGGCACCGTGGCCGGCATCCCGGCCGCGCAGCGCCACCTGAACATGGCCTTGTCGGCGGTGGACCGCGGCGGCAAGCTGGCGGCCCAGCTGCTGGCCTTCGCGCGGCGCCAGCCGCTGCAGCCGGTGGTGCTGAACGCCGGCCGCGTGGTGCGCGGCATGGAGGACCTGGTGCAGCGCGCCGTCGGCGAGAGCGTCGAGGTGGAGATGGCGGTCTCGGCCTCGCTGTGGAATACCCTGGTCGACCCGCACCAGCTCGAGAACGTGGTGCTGAACCTGGCGATCAACGCGCGCGATGCGATGCCGAACGGCGGCAAGCTCACCATCGAGCTGTCCAACACCATGCTCGACGATACCTATGTGAGCGCGGCCCACGAGGTGCCGTCGGGGCAGTACGTGCTGCTGGCGATCAGCGACACGGGTACCGGCATGACGCCCGAGGTGCTGGCGCGCGCCGTCGAACCCTTCTTCACCACCAAGGGCGAAGGGCAGGGCACCGGCCTGGGCCTGTCGATGGCCTTCGGCTTCGTCAAGCAGAGCGGCGGCCACTTCCGCATCTACAGTGAAGTCGGCCACGGCACCACGATCAAGGCTTATTTCCCGCGTTCGCTGGAAGCCGAGCAGACGCTGCCGGAACAGGTCGGCGGCGGCGACATGCGCGGCGGCACGGAGACCATCCTGGTGGTCGAGGACGACCTGAACGTGCAGGCCACCGTGGTCGGCATCCTGTCCGAACTCGGCTACCAAGTGCTGCGCGCCGATAACGCCGAGATGGCGCTGGCCGTGCTGCGCGCCGGCGTGCGCTGCGACCTGCTGTTCACCGACGTCGTCATGCCGGGCAAGATCAAGAGCACCGAGATGGCGCGCCAGGCGAGAAGCCTGTTGCCCAACCTGAAGGTGCTGTACACCTCCGGCTACACCCAGAACGCCATCATCCATGGTGGCCGCCTCGACGCCGGTGTGGAACTCCTCAGCAAGCCGTATCGCCGCGAGAAGCTGGCCGCCAAGGTGCGCCAGATGCTGGGCGGCCAGGGCCAGCAGGCCGCCGCGGCGCCGGAGCCCCCGGCCCAGCCGGGCCGCGTCGTCCACCCGGACGGCCTGCGCGTGCTGCTGATCGAAGACGATGCCCAGGCCAGGGAACTGTACCGCGACATCCTGGGCACTGCCGGCTACCGCGTCGCTGAAGCGCCGACGGCCGCCGCCGCGATCGCGATCCTGGCGCGCGAGCGCTTCGACGTCGCCGTGGTCGACTACAGCCTGCCCGACCAGGACGGCCTGACCCTGGCGCGCCGGATCGTCGCCGACCATCCGGGTGTGGCGCTGGTGTTCGCGTCCGGCTACGGCAGCCTGGTGGCGGGCGCCTCCGACCTGGCGGCGCGCGTGCTGACCAAGCCGTTCACGGACCTGCAGCTCAAGCAGGCCGTGATCGCCGCCGTCGCCGCGCGAAGGCTGTGATCCCCAGACTGTGACACGTGGCGCACGATTGTTTGCAATCTTGCGCCACGTAAAAACTCTTCATGCTAGCCTTGCTCCATAGCAATTATAAGGAGGAGAAGGCGTGCAATCCCAGGTCAGAAATTCCGTGATGGACGCGATCGGCGAGACCCCGGTCGTCAGGCTTGGCCGGGTGTTTCCGGAGGCGAACGTGGTGGCCAAGCTCGAGTACATGAACCCGGGCGGCAGCATCAAGGACCGCATGGTGCGCTACATGCTGCGCCATATGCCGGCCGGCACCCGCCACGTGGTCGAGAGCTCGTCCGGCAATACCGGCGCCGCCCTCGCCATGGCCAGCGCCGTGCTGGGCCTGCGCTGCGACGTCACGGTGCCGGACACCACCAGTACCGAAAAGCTCAGGCGCATCGCCGCCTACGGCGCCACCGTCCACGCTTGTGCGCCGGACGACTACCATGCTTGTGCCGAAGACCTGGCCCGCGACAACGAAGCCCATTATCTCGACCAGTACTGCACGCCGCTCAACCGCGAAGCGCATTACCGCGACACCGGCCCCGAACTGTGGCGCCAGCTGGCCGGCGAGATCGACGTCTTCGTCTGCGGCGTCGGCTCGGGCGGCACCATCTCCGGCATCGGCCGCTACCTGAAGGAGTGCGATGCGCGGGTGCGCGTGATCGGCGTCGAGCCGCTGCACTCGTCCTACCGCAAGCTGGTGACCGACGAGCGGCCGCATGGCGAGTTCAAGACGGTGATAGAAGGCGTCGGCAAGCGCCAGCCTTCGCGCAGCTTCGATCCGGCCGTGGTCGACGACGTGGTGCAGGTGGCGGACGAGGACGCGCTGGCCTGGTGCCGGCGCCTGGCCAGCGAGGAGGGCATCCTGGCGGGTGGATCGAGCGGCTGCGTGGCCGCCGGCATCGCCGGCCTGCGGCCGCGGCTGCGGGGCTTGCGCATCGCCACCGTATTCCCGGATTCGGGCGCCTTCTACCTGTCGAAATACTTTTGACGGGCTGTCAGGAATGACAAATCTTACTTACTGAACATATACTGGCGGCTTTATCTTTCCGATAAGGAAATCATGAGCCGCCGTCCTCTTTCGATCCTCGCACTGTCACTGGCCCTCGCATTCGCGGGCGCAGCCTCCGCCCCGGCTTTCGCCGCCAATGCCGTGGCCGCCGATGCGCCCGCCGTCCAGCGCGACCTGCGCGCCAGCTACACCAAGTATGAGTACCGGATCCCGATGCGGGACGGCACCAGGCTGTTCACCGTGGTCTACGTGCCGAAGGACGGCTCGAAGAGCTATCCTTTCCTGATCAACCGCACGCCATACAGCGCCGGCGTGTACGCCGACGGTGAGCTGCGCTACGGCGAGGACTGGTATCCGACTTCGATCGGCCCGTCGAAGGAATTCGAGGATGCCGGCTACATCTTCGTCAAGCAGGACGTGCGCGGCCGCTATATGTCCGAGGGCAAGTGGCAGGAGATGACCCCGCACCTGAAGGCGCAGCGCGCCGCCGGCGAGGGCCAGGAAAGCCAGGACATGTATGACACCATGGAATGGCTGCTCAAGCACGTCCCCAACAACAACGGCAAGGCCGGCATCTACGGCATCAGCTACCCGGGCTTCTACACCTCGGCCAGCATCATCGATTCCCACCCGTCGATCAAGGCGGCCTCGCCGCAGGCGCCGGTCACCGACCTCTTCATGGGGGACGACTCCTATCACGGCGGCGCATTCATGCTGGCGGCGAACTTCGGCTTCTACGCCAACTTCGTCGAGCAGAAAAACCCGACCACCGGCCCGAAGAGCCGCGAGCGCTTCGACTATGGCGCGTCCGACGCCTACGACTTCTACCTGCGCCACCTGACCATGCCGAACATCCTGGCGACCTTGACCGACGGCCAGCGCGCCTACCTGGCGCCGACCATCGAGCACGACACCTACGACCAGTTCTGGCAGACCCGCGACATCTCGCGCCACCTGAAGGGCGTCAAGGCGGCGGTGCTGAGCGTCGGCGGCTGGTTCGACGCCGAAGACCCGCAAGGCCCGTTCACGACCTACCAAGCGGTCAAGAAGTTCAACCCGACCACCTTCAGCGGCCTGGTGATGGGCCCGTGGGTGCACGGCGGCTGGGCGCGCTACGACGGCCAGCAACTGGGCCACGTGCGCTTCGACAGCAAGACCGGCGAATACTTCCGCACCCAGATCCAGTTCCCCTTCTTCGAACAGCACCTGAAGGGCGTGAAGCCGGCCCGGCCGATCGCCGAGGTAACCGTGTTCGAGACCGGCTCCAACGTCTGGCGCCAGTACACGGCCTGGCCGCCGGCGCCGGCCAAGGCCCGCATGCTCTACCTGGCACCGGGCGGGAAGCTGAGCTGGACCCAGCCCGCCGCCGGCGCCGACTATGACGAGTACGTATCGGATCCGAAGAAGCCGGTGCCCTACATCGGCTACCCCTCGTTAGGGGTGCCGCAGGAATACATGGTGTCCGACCAGCGCTTTGCCGCCACCCGTCCGGACGTGCTGACCTACCAGTCGGACGTACTGGAAGAGGACGTCACCATCGCCGGACCGGTCACGCCCAAGCTGTTCGTCTCGACCACCGGCACGGACGCCGACTGGGTCGTCAAGCTGATCGATGTGTATCCGAACGAGTACCCGTCCGGCGAACGCGGCCCACGCGGCAAGGACGTCGGCGCGCCCGAGACCAGCCTGGCCGGCTTCCAGCAACTGGTGCGCGGCAACCCGCTGCGCGGCAAATTCCGCAACAGCTTCGAGAAACCGGAGCCTTTCGTGCCGGGCAAGATCGAGGCGATCAGCTACCATCTGGGCGACGTCAACCACACCTTCCGGCGCGGCCACCGCATCATGGTGCAGGTGCAGAGTTCCTGGTTCCCGCTGATCGACCTGAACCCGCAGACCTTCACCTCGATTCCGAAGGCCAGGCCGGAAGACTTCAAGGCCGCGACCCAGCGTGTCTACCATGCGGCGCAGACGCCTTCGGGACTGCAGCTGATGGTAATGCCGGCGCATTGATGCGCGCACGCGGCCGTTCGAAAGGAGCAGCAGGATGAGCGACCGCGTACCAGTCGAGCTAAGCAAAGCCTACCGCCTGATGAACCACGGCCCGACCGTGATCGTCACCAGCCACCACGGCGGGCGGTCCAACATCATGTCGGCGGCGTGGTCGATGCCGCTCGACTTCGACCCGCCCAAGGTGGCGGTGGTGATCGACAAGTCGACCTTTACCCGCGGGCTGATCGAGGCCTCGGGCGAGTTCGTGCTGAACATTCCGTCGCGGGCGCAGGCGCGCCTGACCGTCGATGTCGGCAACGAGACCGGCGCCGAGGTCGACAAGTTCGCCGCGCACGGCATTGCCACCGCCGCGGGATCGAAAGTAGCCGCGCCGCTGGTCGAAGGCTGCCTGGGCTGGCTGGAGTGCAGGCTGATTCCGGAACCGCATATCCAGCAGGCCTACGACCTCTTCCTCGGCGAAGTCGTGGCTGCCTGGGCCGATCCCGCCGTGTTCGACGGCGCGCACTGGAAGATGGAACAGGGCGGCATGCGCAGCATCCATTATGTGGCGGGCGGCCACTTCTTCGAGATCGGGGCGCCGTTCTTTGCCGGGGACGACAAAGGGTGATTCCGCGTCGGCGGCATCGAAGCTTGCCGCTGTGATGACAATGCCATAATATTGTCGTTCCAATCACTTTCGTATCGAGCGCGCGCCATGAAGCGGACCACCTTGACCCTCGTTCTCGCCGCGGCCCTGTCTCATACGGGAGGTTCCGCGCTTGCCGAGGAAACCCGGTTCAAGCTGCCCTCGATCGACGCGGCGCAGTGCAAGTTTCCCGGCTATCCAAAGCCGGCCTTGAGAAGGGGCGAGGAAGGCCTGGTCATCGTCGGCGTCCAGGTGGATGAAAGCGGCACCGTGCTCGATACGAAAATCCTGTTGTCCAGCGGTTCGCCCGACCTCGACCAGGCCGCGCAGACCGCGTTCCGGAAGTGTCCCCATAAGCCTGGCACGGTCGATGGTCGGCCGGTGACGATGTGGGGACAGGTTCAGTATGTGTGGACGATGGAGCCGTCGAGCGGCAAGCTGTGGAAGGGGCTCCAGCAAGCCGCCCTCGACGGAAACCTGGAAGCGCGCTATGCGCTTGGCGCGCTGCTGAGCGGGCCAAGCAGGACGGAGGCCGAGCAGGCGGCGGGCCTGAAGCTGGTGATCAGCGCGGCGGAGGCTGGGCAGCCCATGGCGCAGATTGCGCTGGCTTCAAAATACGAGTCCGGAAAGCAGGTTCCCAGGGATCTCGCCGAAGCGCACCGCCTGTACGCCGAGGCCGCCGCGCAGGGCAACGTCGTCGCGATCGACCACTTGCGCGTGCTGGGCGATGCACACTGAGGGTGCTTCAGGACCCATGACGTGGCGGGCGGCCACGTTCCGGGCGACCCCGGCGTCCACGTGCCGGCGATGCCGGTCGATTCCTCCCTGTCGACCCTGAGCGTCGACGCCCGCCCGCGCTAGCGATAGCTCTCGAGTGCGCGCAGCTCGGCCGTCCGCTGGGAGGTCAGCAAGGTCCTGATCGCGTCCGCGCCTGGACCCGAAGGCAGGCTGGCGCGGAAGGCGAGGAAGGCGTCGCGGTAGGCCAGCCAGAGGCGCTGGTCCTTGCGCACGTCGGCGTGTTCGATGGTCGAGTCGCCGATGCGGTCGGGATGGCCGTCCTGGGTCGACGGAATCGCCATGACCTTGCCATAGGCATCGTTCAGCTGGCGGTCCCATTGCGCGAAGTCCTCGGCCGACGCCGGCGGCAGCTTGCCGGCGACTGTGTCGAGCATGGCTTGCATGGCTTGTTCGCGCAGCTTGGCCTGGCGCTGGAACGCGAAGTCCGCTGCAGCCGTGCCGCGGGCGTCGTTCTCGCCGCTGCCGGCTTCGCTGGCGTAGCGCTCCGCCGCCTGGCGAAGCTTCGAGAATGCTGCGCGGCTTGCGGCAGGAAGCGCGCGTTCCATTCGCTCCAGGCGGGAATTGCGCGTCCGACCGTTCTGCGTTTCCCGCCGCTGCGCGCAGACGGCGCCCATATAGCCGCTGGTGATGTCGTCGCAGACATCGATGGGTTTGTCCTGTGCCTGCGCGCCGGCGAGATGGGCGACGCGCGACGTCATCTCGGCCTTTGCGATGTAGTCGACGATGCAGGCGTGATGAATCGCACGGTCCATATCGCGCGCCACCCCGTAGCCGTTCGCATACAGCATCATCAGCACGCCGTTGTCGTTCTTCGCCAGCGCGCAGGCGCGGACCTGATCCCATTCGGCCTGCGAGGTGCTGGCCTGGCTGCGCTTGTGGTCATAGAGGTCGATGGCGTCGCAGTCCTGCGCCGCCCTGACTTGTGCAGGCGCAGGCGCCGGCTGCAGTCGTTCGACCCGCATGCACTGCTTGTACCAGTCCTCATCCTTTGAAAACGGCACCCCGAAGTTAGCGGTGTTCGGATAGGGGCCGGCAGCCAGCACCGCAGCCGATGCGGCCAGCGCCATCGCCGCCCAGGCCAAGGCAAGGCGTCTCATGCTACCCGATGGCTCAGAACTTCATTCAGCCGCGCCACCAGATTCAGCCGCGCCTCGGTCGCATGATGGTCGGACATCTCGACCGCCCGCGCGACGTCGCCGGCCGCGATCGCCTGCGCCATCGCCTCGTGCTCGTCCCAGATCGATTCGCGCTGCATCGCCGACTGCAGCACCGCCCCCATCACGCGCCGCAGGTGCACCCAGTGGAACTGGGTCGTCTCGAAGATCAGCGGATTGCCCGAGGCCTGGTAGATCGCCGTGTGGAAGGCGATGTCGGCGTCGATCATCGCTTTCACGTCCTTGCCGCGCGAAGCCTTGCGGCCGTTGGCGATGATCTGCGGGTCGATGGCGGCCCTGCGTTCGGCGGCCAGGCGCGCCGCCAGGGTGTCGAGGGCGCCGCGCACCTGGTAGAGGTTGCCGATCCATTGCGGATCCAGTTCCGCCACCAGCACGCCGCGTCCCGGCGCATCCTTCACCAGACCGTCCTTCTTCAGCAGGCGCAGGGCCTGCAGCACGGGCGAGCGCGAGACGTCCATCTGCTCGGCGATTTCTTCCTGGGTGATGCGGGCGCCGGGCGGCAGCGAGCCGTCGCTGATGGCGTCGAGCAGTGTTTGATAGACCTGGTCGACGAGGTCCGGACGTACCTGAATTTTCGATAGTTGTTTGAGCATGGGTTCACCTTTGTATTCAGTATACGTCCAGTTGACCCGAAGTCAATTTATTAAGCCGAGTCACCGGAGCAGGAGCGCGCGATACAAAAAATCGGTTGACAAGCGATCCACGGAAGCGAAGAATGTATTCTGTATACAGAACACAGAGTGGGCGGAATCGTAAGAAAGATTCCCGACCGCAAACTGTGCGAGCGACAAAAATTTTTTGCCTGTATGCTTTGTATACAGAATACGGAACACGGATGCGCCTCCGGGACGCAGCCACCATCGAGCCAGAGGAGACACACAATGAACACCCGCGACAAGACCGCCGAAGCCGCAGCCCAGACCCAAGCGGTTGCGAAGAAACTGATCCCGTACGGCGGCTACCACACCAATAAAGTGCCGGGCCACGATCCGGAGCTGACCGAAGTCGGCCCCGGCACGCCGATGGGCGAGTACATGCGCCGCTTCTGGCATCCGGTCTGCATGTCGATGGAGTTGACCGATACCCCGCACTTCCTGAAGATCCTCGGCGAAGAGCTGGTCGCCTTCCGCGACGGCTCCGGCCGCGTCGGCCTGCTGCATGCCCATTGCGTGCACCGTGGCGCCTCGCTGGAATATGGCGCGATCCAGGAAAAGGGCATCATGTGCTGCTACCACGGCATGGTGTTCGACGTCGACGGCAGCTGCCTGCACGTGCCTTTTCCAAAGGGGGAAGAGAAGGAAGCCGAGAAGTATGCCTGCTCGATCAAACAAGGCGCGTACAAGGCTTTCGAGCGCCACGGCCTGGTGTTCGCCTATATGGGCCCGCCGGAAGAGGAACCGCCTTTCCCCGAGTGGGAGGGCAACTTTACGGTGGCCGAGGGCGACGAGCTGGTCCCCTACAGTAACTTCCAGCACTGTAACTGGCTGCAGGTGCAGGACAACGCCGCCGACAACTTCCACCCGACCGCGCTGCACTCCGCCAAGAACGTCGTCAACAAGCAGTACCAGGGCACGACCTTCGACGAAGTCGGCGCCGCTTCGATGGAAGTCGCGCCGGACATGCAGTTCATCCCCGTGCACGGCGGCCGCGGCCTGGCCTGCGCCGGCGCCCGCCGCGTGAACAAGGACAAGCTCTTCGTGCGCGTCCAGCACCAGGTACTGCCCAACCTCAGCCTGCACGCCTACACCTCGGAAGACGGCTCGAACAAGAAGCTGTTCTCGCGCTTCCACATCATCCGCTGGACCGTGCCGGTCGACGACGTCAATTCGAAGATGATCGGCTGGCGCGTGATGGGCCCCGGTATCGACACCCGCGGCATCGGCAACAAGGAGATGGTCGGCTACGAGACCATCGACTTCCTCGAAGGCCAGGTGGCGATGCGCCGTCCCGAACGCTTCGGCAAGTACAAGCTCGAAGACATGCCGCCGAT
The DNA here is from genome assembly GCF_052115005.1 of Massilia sp. 2TAF26. Taxonomy (NCBI): domain Bacteria; kingdom Pseudomonadati; phylum Pseudomonadota; class Betaproteobacteria; order Burkholderiales; family Oxalobacteraceae; genus Massilia; species Massilia sp. 2TAF26. The sequence continues at coordinate 193,457 of NZ_JBFRFV010000006.1, read as the reverse complement.
CCCCTCGGACCACCGCGCACGCCACAACTACAAGGAGTGCCAGTACGCGCCGGGCGACTACGAAGCCATCATCAGCCAGCGCCCGATCGCGGTGCACGCGCTGGAGAACCCGACCAAGTTCGACGCCGGCGTGTTCCTGTTCCGGAAGATGCTGCGCGACGCCGTCCGCGGCAGCAACCCGGCCGCCGGTCCGCGGGAATTCGCGCAGTGGCTGCGCGATAACGCGGCCGCGCCGAACAGCTACTGCTCGGGCAATGTGCTGGAGGTGCCGGAAGGCGGAACCGTCGAGGAAGAGGTGGCGCGCCGCCGCCATGTGACGCGCCAGATCGTCGCCATCCTCACGCAAAGTGAAAACATGAAGGGCGACGAACGCGCGGCCTTCGTGCGCCAGAAGTTCGACGAGCTGGAACAGTCGACCAGGCAGTAATCCCGCGGGAGACCCGACATGGAAATGACCCAGACCCATATCATCAGCCGCGACAGGAGCAAGCTCTCGCTGCTGGTGAAGCAAATCCGCTTTGAGGCGAGCGGCATCAATTCGTACGAACTGGTGCACCCGCAGGGCGAGGAGCTGCCGTCCTTCAGCGCCGGCGCACACATCGACGTCCATCTTCCGAACGGGATGACGCGTCAGTACTCGCTGTGCAATCCGCCGGCCGAGCGCCACCGCTACGTGATCGCGGTCCTGCGCGACGAGAAGGGACGTGGCGGTTCGAAGGCCCTGCATGACGCGCTGCGGGTGCAGGACCTGGCCACGGTCAGCGCACCGCGCAACAACTTCGAACTGGTGCCGCAGGCGAAGAAGGTGATCCTGCTGGCAGGCGGCATCGGCGTGACCCCGCTGAAGTCGATGGCGCATGCGCTCGACCATGCCGGCATCCCCTTCGAGCTGCACTACTGCGCCCGCAATCCCGGCTGCGCCGCGTTCAGGGAAGAACTCGGTATCGCCTGGGAACACGGCAAGCTGGTGCACCACTTCGACCACGGCAATCCGGCCGACGGCCTCGATATCGGCGCGCTGTTGCGCGAGCCGGAAGAGGGCGCCCACCTGTTCTACTGCGGCCCGGCCGGCTTCATGAAAGCCTGTGCGGAAGCGTCCGGCCACTGGCCGGCCGGCACCGTCCACTGCGAGCACTTCAAGGCGCCCGAGCCCGCGCCCGACACCGGGGCACTGGCGCCCGGCGCCTTCATGGTGAGGATCGCCAGCAGCGGCGCCCTGCTCGAAGTGCCGGCCGACCGCAGCATCGCCGACGTGCTGGAACAGAACGGCATCCGCATCGAGACTTCCTGCCAGGCCGGCCTGTGCGCGACCTGCAAGATCCGCTATATCGAGGGCGAGGTCGACCACCGCGACTACATCCTCGGCGACGACGAACACGGCCAGTTCCTGACGGCCTGCGTGTCGCGCGCCACCAGCCCCGTGCTGGTACTGGACCTCTAAACGCCACCGTCGTTCCCGCGAAGGCGGGAACCCAAGTTGATACTCAAGGAGACAACATGCTGGACAAAGTAAAACAGTTCGCCCCCGTCGAGGCGGAGCGCATCGCGCAGTCGCAGAAGGACGCGCTGCGATCGATCTACCATCCGCGGCAGAGCGACGTCATCTACCCCGAGATCCCGGCCTTCGGCGATCCGGCCGACGAACGCCGCCACCGCAAGGAGCGCCTGGTCGCGGCCTGCCGCGCCTTCGCCCAGCACGGCTTCGACTATGGCTTCGCCGGCCACCTGACGGTGCGCGACCCCGAGCATCCGGAGCTGTACTGGACCAACCCGATGTGCGTCCATTTCTCGCAGGTGAAGGTGTCGAACCTGATCCTGGCCGACCACCAGGGCCGCGTGGTCGAGGGCGAGTATGCGATCAACCGCGCCGGCTTCGTGCTGCACGCCGCGGTGCATGAAGCGCACCCGGACATCGTCGCGATGTGCCATGCGCACACCGTCTACGGCACCGCTTTTGCATCGCTGGGCCGCGAGCTCGATCCGATCAGCCAGGACGCCGCCGCCTTCTTCGAAGACCACGTCGTGATCCGCGAAGAGGCGGGCCAGGTGGCGGTTGAGGAAAAGGCGGGGCTGTCGGTGTGCGACTGGTTCAAGGGCGTGAAGGCGGCGATCCACCAGAACCACGGCCTGCTGACGGCGAGCCGCCACAGCATCGAAGCGGCCGCCTTCTGGTTCATCGCGCTGGAGCGCTGCTGCCAGCAGCAGCTGATGATCGAAGCGACCGGCATCAAGCCGGTGATGGTGCCGCCGGACCGCTCGCGCTACAGCCGCGAGCACGTTGGCAGCGAATACATCGGCTGGCTGCACTTCCAGCCGATTTTTGACCAATTGGCAAAAACGCAGCCCGATATGTTTAACTGAGGTTTGACTGATGTTCAGTTAGCTATCCCGCTGCTCCATTGTTTCAAACCGCCGACCACGGGCGGTGACACCGCGGACGATAGACCACGGAAGCGGCATCCACGAGATGCCGCCATACCGGGCACGTTCCATAACCATATCTGGAGACAAAACAATGCTGAGCTCAACCAAGGTGGCAGTAGGCACGTCCACGATCGACGAAGCGTCCAGGGCATATTCGAAGGTCGCCTGGCGCCTGCTGCCTTTTCTGTTTCTATGCTACGTGTTCGCCTATCTCGATCGCGTAAACGTCGGCTTCGCGAAGCTGCAAATGATGTCCGACCTCGGCCTGTCAGAGGCCGTCTACGGGATGGGCGCCGGCGTGTTCTTTGCCGGCTACCTGATGTTCGAAGTCCCGAGTAATATCGTCATGCTGAAGGTGGGCGCCCGCAAGTGGATCACCCGCATCATGGTGACCTGGGGCGTGATCTCGGCGGCCATGATGTTCGTGAAGTCGCCGGCCAGCTTCTACGCGCTGCGCTTCCTGCTGGGCGTCGCCGAAGCCGGCTTCTTCCCCGCCATCCTGCTGTACCTCACCTACTGGTTCCCGGCCAGCCGCCGCGGCAAGGTCACGGCGCTGTTCATGACCGGCATCCCGATGTCGGGCGTGATCGGCGGACCGCTGTCCGGCCTGATCATGGGCACGATGGACAATGTCGGCGGGCACCACGCCTGGCAATGGGTGTTCGTGCTGGAGGCCATCCCGACCATCATCCTCGGCTGCATGGCCTGGTTCTACCTCGACGACAAGGTCGCCGACGCCAAATGGCTGGACGACAGCGAGAAGTCGCTGATCGAGCACGACCTCGCCCAGGACAAGCAGGGCGGCCACCTGCACAAGCTGCGCGACGGCCTGGTGAACCCGCGTGTCTGGCTGCTGAGCGGCATCTACCTGTTCTACACCATGGGCCTGTACGGCATCAGTTTCTGGCTGCCGACCATCATCAAGGCCAGCGGCGTCTCCAGTCCCTTCGACATCGGCATGCTCACCTGCATTCCCTATGCCGCGGCCACCGTCACCATGATCCTGGTCGGTCGCAGCTCCGACATCCGGCGCGAGCGCCGCTGGCACCTGGCGCTGGCTGGCGTCGCCGGCGCCGTTGGCCTGACCTGGAGCGCGGCCTATGCCGACAACACGGCCATCGCCATGCTGGCGCTGACCCTGGCAACCATGGGCATCATCACCACGATCTCGCAGTTCTGGCTGCTGCCTCCGGCCGTATTGACAGGTGCGGCTGCCGCTGCCGGCATCGCGCTGGCGAATTCGGTCGGCAGCGTGTCCGGCATGATCGCGCCCTACATGCTGGGTGTGGTGAAAACCATGACAAACAGCACCAATGCGGGCGTGATCGCGATTGCTGTCTGTCTATTAGTTGGCTGTGTGCTAACCTTTGCATTGCCTGCAAAGGCGGTCAACCCAAGATAATGCGGACAAAAAACGGAGACAACGGATGAGGAAGAAACTGATCGTATCTGCCTTGCTGGCGTCAGCATCGCAGTTGGCTGGCGCCCAGAGTAACGTCACCATTTACGGCATGCTCGACACGGCGGTGGTACGCGAAAGCGGCGGCACCGCCGGCTCGATGACCAAGATCACCGGCGGCACCACCGGCGGCTCGCGGCTCGGCTTCAAGGGCACCGAGGACCTCGGCAACGGCCTGAAGGCGCTGTTCCTGATGGAGAGCGGCTTCCAGCCCGACACCGGTGCATCGGGCCAGGGCGGCCTCCTGTTCGGACGCCAGATCTATGTCGGTTTGCAGGGCGGCTTCGGCAGCGTGCTGCTCGGCCGGCAATACACGCCACACTACCTGGTGCAGGTGTTTGCCGATCCCTTCGGTTCGGGCTGGGTTGGCGATACCAAGAACCTGCTCGGCACCAGCGGCAATTCCTTCAGCCGCATGGATAATACGGTCAAGTACATCTCGCCGACCGCCAACGGCGTGACCGTGGAACTGGTGGCGGCGCCGGGCGAGGTCAGCGGCAGCAGCGCCTCCGGCCGCCAGCTGGGCGGATCGCTGGCCTGGGCCAACGGCCCGCTGCAGGTGCGGCTCGGCTACCACAACCGCAACAACGATAGCGCGACCCTGCACGGTACCGAGAACGCCAAGAACACGACGATCGCCGCCGTCTACGACTTCGGCGTGGTCAGGCTGCACGGGCTGTACGACTGGAACCGCGGCCTGAACAGCTCGGTGCTGCGCAACACGGCGAATCCCTTCGGCCGGCCGGCGATCGCCTCGACCGACAGCCGCGATGCGATGGTGGGTCTGACGGTGCCCATCGGTGGCGTCCACGCCCTGCTGGCCTCGTACATCTACAAGGATGACCGTACGGCCTTCAACCAGGATGCCTCGCAGCTTGCGATCGGCTACCGCTATACCTTGTCGAAGCGGACCGACATCAATATGGCGATCTCGAAGATCAATAACCGGAATGGTGCGAGCTATACGGTGGGTAGTGCGATCGAGTCGGGGACCGGGGATAAGTCCGCGATGATCGGGTTGCGGCACGCGTTCTGATCGGATGACGTGCTGACGGGAGCGGCGCCGAGGCGCCGCTTTTTTATTTGCGGCTACGGCGTCATGGCTTCAAGCGCGTGCGGGCGGCCTGCTCGGAAGCAGGCCTTCGTCCATTCAGGCCGCCGCCGTGTCGCGGGTCCGCATCCGCATCCGGTAGCCGACACCCAGCACCACCAGCCAAACCGGAATCAACCAAACCGAAACCCGCATCTCCGGCGTCATATACATGATCACCAGGATCCCGGCCAGGAACGCCAGGCACAACCAGTTCGTCACCGGATAGAAGGGGCTGGCGAATACGGGCTTGGCACCCTGGGCCGCCTTGGCCTGACGGAAACGCAGATGACTCCAGCTGATCATCGCCCAGTTGATCATCATGCCCGCCACGGCCAGGCCCATCAGCATGCCCAGCGCCTTGCCCGGCAGCGCATAGTTGACCGCCACGCAGATGACGGTCGCCACCGCCGACACGCTCAGCGACACCAGCGGCACGCCGCGCTCGTTCACCTTCAGCAGCGCGCGCGGGGCGTGGCCCTGGGTGGCGAGGCCGTACAGCATGCGGCTGTTCGAATACACGCAGCTGTTATAGACCGAGACGGCGGCCGTCAGCACCACCAGGTTCAGCACGTGGGCGACCGCGCCGGCGTCCAGCGCCTTGAAGATCAGGACGAAGGGGCTGGCGCCGGGCTTGATCTGGTTCCAGGGATACAGCGAGAGCAGCACGGCCAGCGAGCCGACGTAGAACACCAGGATGCGCCACAGCGCCTGGTTGGTGGCTTTCGGGATCGACTTCGACGGGTTGTCGGCCTCGGCCGCCGTGATGCCGATGACTTCCAGGCCGCCGAAGGAGAACATCAGCACCGCCATCGACATCACCAGGCCTTCGATACCGTGGGCGAAGAAGCCGCCGTGCTGCCACAGGTTGGCCACGCCCGCCTGCGGACCGGCGCCGCCGGAGAACAGCAGGAAGATGCCATACAGGATCATGGCGACGATGGCGACCACCTTGATGACCGCGAACCAGAATTCGGTCTCGCCGAAGGCGCGCACATTGAACATGCTGATGGCGTTGGCGAACACGAAGCAGCCGAGGGCCGAGACCCAGGTCGGGATCTCCGGGAACCAGTACTGCACGTAGATGCCGACCGCGGACAGCTCTGCCATGCTGACCAGCACGTACAGCACCCAGTAATTCCAGCCGGTCAGGAAGCCGGCGAAGCGGCCACAGTATTTGTCGGCGAAGTGGCTGAACGAGCCGGCCACCGGTTCGTCGACCATCATCTCGCTGAGCTGGCGCATGATCAGGAAGGCGATCAGGCCGGCCACCGCATAGCCCAGCAGGATCGAGGGGCCGGCCATGCTGACCGTCTGCGCGACGCCGAGGAAGAGGCCGGTACCGATCGCGCCGCCGAGGGCGATCAGCTGGATGTGCCGGCTCTTGAGGCCGCGTTTGAGGTGGTTTTCGTGGAGCGCCATCGGGTTCCCGCCTTGGGTTGTCTTGCCTGAAAGACAGGAATGATAATCGATGCCCGCCGTGCGGGGGAGAATATCGCCGGCCGAGCTCCGCGCACTCACGTATTGACATGTGCAAAGAGTTGTAAGTCTCGGCAACTTTCGCTGCTGTTCAGGTATCCTGCACGCTTCGTTCGGCCGGCATTGCGTCCGGTCGGCGCTTTTGAGACTCGTTCAACGCCTACAACAATCAAATGAACCACTCCCAACGCAAGCTTGGCGGCGGTGCGTCCCGGCGGCGCCGCGCCCATTACCTGGCAATCGGCCTGGCCTTGTGCGACCTGGCCGTCCTGCATCCGGCCATCGCCCAGACGACGGGCGGCGCGCCGGCCGCGGCACCGGCATCGAGCGGCGCCACCAGCGGCCAGGCCGCGCCCGGCGGCAAGGTCCAGTCCGTGAACGTGGTCGGCGAACGCCAGACCAACCGCATCGACCGCCAGGTCTACGACGTCAAGAGCGACGCCAGCAGCTCGAACGGCAGCGCCGCCGATGCCCTTGGCAATGTGCCCTCGGTCGGCGTGGATCCGGACGGCACCGTGTCCCTGCGCGGCAATACCAATGTGCAGATCCTGGTCGACGGCAAGCCTTCGGCAATGCTGCAGGGAGAAGGGCGCGGCTCGATGCTGCAGGCCATGCCGGCCGAGGACATCGACTCGATCGAGGTCATCAACAATCCCGGCGCGGAATTCGGCAACGAGGGCGGCGGCGGCCCGATCCTGAACCTGGTGATGAAGCGTTCGCGCCGTCCCGGCGGACAGGGCGTGGCCAACGTCAACTATGGGACGGCGGGGCGCTACAACGGCCAGGTCAGTGGCGGCTACAACAGCGGACGGTGGGGCATGCAGGGCGGTGTCAACTTCCGCCACGACGGCCGCAATTCGACCGGCGACACCGAGCGTGACCGCATCGATCCGCGCACCGGCGCCGACCAGCACACGATCCAGACCTCCTCCAGCACGGGCCTGAACGACATGGCGGGGGCGCGCGGCCAGCTGACCTATAACCTGGGCCAGGACGATACGCTGGAAGCCAACGCCGGCTACATGAAGCGCAACAACGACAACCTGAACCAGAGCCACTACACGCTGGCCAACGATGGCGCGCCGTACAGCGACTACTTCCGCACGACCAGGCGCACCGGCGAGAATACCAACTCGACATGGGGCGCCCGTTGGGACCACAAGGGCGAGAAGATCGGCGAGCTGTTCCGCATGGACCTGCGCGTGTCGGACAGCGACAACAGTAATGACTCGCGTTACGCGAACCAGTACCTGATCGCGCCGCCGCGCCCGATCGACCCGGGCCAGCCGTTCTCGGGAACCGATACCAGCAGCCTGCAGGACGTCGCCAACAAGGTCAGGATCGTCGACTACACCGGCGACTACGAGACCCCGCTCGAGAGCGGCGCCATCGTCAAGCTGGGATACAAGATCATCGACACCGACAGCCAGTTCGATACCCGCTACTTCGACTTCGATCCCTTGAGCGGCGCGGCGGTGGCGAACGGCCGCCGCACCAACGCCTTCGAGGTCGACGAGCGCGACGCCGCCCTGTACGGTTCCTACCAGTGGAAGGTGAACGAACGCTGGGGCGCGCTGGTCGGCCTGCGCGCCGAGCACACGCACATGGACCTGGACGAGATCACGACCGGGCTGAGTGCCACCAACAGCTACCTGAACTGGATTCCGAGCGCCTTCGCAACCTACAAGCTGAACGAGACGACCAATCTGCGTTTTGCCTACGCCCACCGGATCCGCCGCGCCACCGGCCAGCAGCTCAATCCCTTCGTCGTCTACCAGGACGAGTTGAACGAGTCGAGCGGTAACCCGAAATTGAAACCGGTGCAGACCGATTCCTTCGAGATCGGCTACGAGACCAAGGCCGGCCAGCTGAACGCCAACCTGCGCGCCTACTACCGCGCTGACCGCGACATGATCCGCAGCCGCCAGGTGGCGGTCAACGACACCGTGCTCTTGACGACGCTGGAGAACGGCGGCCATAACCGCGCCGGCGGCCTGGAGTTCACCTTGAGCGGCAAGCTCACGCCGCAACTGACGATCAACACCAGCGGCAACCTGGCCTACACCGAGCAGCAGCAGATCGACATCACGGGTGCCGAGTACACGCGATCGGCGACCTCGCTGACCGCGCGCGGCCGCCTGAACTACCAGATGACGCCGCAGGACATGCTGCAGTTCATGATCAGCGCCCAGGGCAAGACCCTGGCCGGTACCGGCTACCGCGAGCCGTCGGCGACGCTCAACTTCACCTACAAGCGCAGCCTGACGCCGCAGCTGTCGCTGGTCTTCGATGTGCGCGACGTCTTCCGTTCGCAGAAGATGGAAACCATCACCGATACCACCTACCTGAAGCAGCACTCGATCACGCGCTACGATGGCCGCATGGCTTTCATCGGCCTGTCCTACCGCTTCGGCGGCGTGCAGGGCGGTGGTCAGCGCCGGGAACGCGGTGGTCCTGAGGGCGAAGGCCGGCATGGCGGCCCGGGCGGCTTCGGCGGCGGCGGCCCGGGCGGCGGCGGCCCGGGTATGTGATTCAGACGCTGTGCGGCAGGCCGAGGTTGCGGTTTGCCGGCACGGCGACGTCGATCAGCTTCGGCTTGGGCAGGTTCAGCTGCCCCATCAGCTGCACGAAATCCTCGCGCGAGCGTCCGGCCAGGCGCGCGTTGTTCCTTTTCTCCCAGCCGATGGTGGACACCGACTGTCCCTTGTAGTCGTGGCCCGGCCAGACCCTGGTCTCGTCGGGCAGGCCGAACAGCTTGCCGGTGACGCTGTCGTACAGCGCCTCCGCGCTGCCACCCTGGAAATCGGTGCGCCCGCAGCCGTTGATCAGCAGGGTGTCGCCGGTGAACACACTCCCCCGCCAGACATAGCACATGCTGCCCGCCGTGTGGCCGGGCGTGTGGATCACCGAAATCGTTTCAATCCTGCCGAAGCGGATGGTGTCGCCGTCGCGCAGCTGCAGTTCCGCCGTCGGGACGCCGCAGCCGCTCGGTACGGCGGTCTTGGCCCCGGTCAGCGCGTGCAGGCGGCCCGCCGAGGTCACGTGGTCGGCATGGACGTGGGTCTCCAGGACGTAGGCCAGGCGCAGGCCGAGCCTTTCGACATGGGCCAGGTCGCGCTCACAGTGCTGGTCGACCGGATCGATGATCACCGCTTCCTTGTCGTCGGGACCGGCGATGATGTAGGTGAAGGTGGACGAGACGGGGTCGAACAGTTGGATCGGATTCATGCCATGTCTATACAAGAAGGTGGATGCCGCAGTGTGCCATGTTGCTGTCGGAGCGGCAAGTTTCCGGACCCTCGGCCGCCTCTACCCCGTGAACCGCTGATACCCGATCTCCCGAAAATAATGCCGAATCCCCTCCGGCCGCGCCTGCGGATCCGCCAGCGCCACATACCCGTCCGGCCGCAAGAGATAAGCCGCATCCCGCGCCAGTCCGGCGTGCTCATGCGCCCGCTCCCAGTCGAACACGTGCAGCGCCAGGCCGACGTGGTGGCACCAGCTTGACAGCGCATCGGACGCCCGGCCATACACATGCACCTGCCAGTCCACGGTGCCGGTCGGCGCGTAGTTGTCGAGTGCGGCGCCGTGGGCCCAGGGCAGGCGGTCGCCGCCCTTGACCTTGCCGGCCGAGCCGCTGCTGAGCGGGCTGCCGTGGTAGTTCAGCATGCACTGGGACACCAGCCGGAACATGAACTCCCGCACCCCTTCCACCTTGTAGGCCGCGCTGACGAACAGTGGGGCGATGCGGGTGCGGACGAAGTTCGCGAAGCCGCCCTCGGCGGAGACGAAGGTGAAGACGCGGTCGGTGGTCTCGACCAGGGTGCGCGCGAAGGCCAGGCGTTCGCTGTCGTAGCTGTCGAGCAGGCGGTCGGCGGCGTCGCCGTGGAGGACCGCCTTCAGCTTCCAGGCCAGATTGATGGCGTCGCCGATGCCGGTGTTCATGCCCTGGCCGCCGGCCGGGCTGTGGATGTGGGCGGCGTCGCCCAGCAGGAACACGCGTCCGTGGCGGAAGTGCTCGGTCAGGCGGTGGTGCACCTTGTAGGTCGAGAACCAGTTCACCTGTTTGACCTCGACACCCAGGCCGCGGATCGCGCGCTCGCTGACGTCGTCGAACGTCAGCTCGCGGTCCGGCGCGACGCGGTCTTCGCGGATGCTGCCGATCAGGCGCGCCAGGCCGTCCTTGGTGTACGAGAACAGCGCCAGGAAGTCGGCATCGTCCAGCGAGACGTGGATCTGGCCGTCCGCCGGCGGACCGCACGCGACCACGTCGGCGACGTAGAACAGCTGGTCGTAGGTGCCGCCTTCGAAGTGGGCGCCGAGCTGGTGCCGCACCGGCGAGCGCGCGCCGTCGCAGCCGGCCAGGTAGCGCGCCTCGCAGGTCTCCTCGCCGGCGGGGCCGCGCAGGCGCACCTGCACGTGGTCGTCGTGCTGCTCGAAGCCCAGCAGCTCGGTCTCGCGCTCGACCTTCACGTCCATCTGCTCCAGGTGGGCGATCAGGAGGCGCTCGTGCCGGTCCTGGGGAAAGACCAGGATGAAGGGGTAGGGCGTGAGGTCGGTGCCGGCGTCGATGAAGGTGATGTGGGCGCGCCGCTTGCCGCGCACCCAGAGGTTGATGCCTGGATTGACCATGCCGGACGCGATCACCTCGCCGGCCATGCCGAGCTGGCGGTAGAGCTCCAAGGTCCGCGCATGGACCACCACCGCGCGCGAGGTGGTGCCGGGGCCGGCGGTCTTGTCGACGATGCGCACCTTCACTCCCTGGCGCGCCAGCCACAGGGCCAGCACCAGGCCGGTGGGACCGGCGCCGGCGATCAGGACGTCTTCGCGTTGCTTCATGGAGTCTCCGTTGCGGGTTGGGGAGGTCCGCCCGAGGTGCGCCGGGCGTTGATTCGTTCGCTGACTTCGAACACGGCCATCCCGGCGATCATGGCGGCCACGAACAGCAGGGTCGGCCAGCCGCCGACGCCCAGGCTGGTGAGCGCGGGACCGGGACAGTAGCCGACCAGGCCCCAGCCGACGCCGAACACCACGCTGCCGAGTATCAGCCTGGCGTCGATGTGGCGGGCGCCGGGCAGGTGGATGGTGGCGCCGAGCACGGTGTGGGCGCGTTCGCCGCCGGCGCGGAAGGCGACCGCCGCCACCAGGATCGCGCCCAGCATCACGAACAGCAGCGAAGGATCCCAGCGGCCGGCCAGGTCGAGGAAGGCCAGCACCTTGGCGGGGTTGCTCATTCCCGACAGGATCAGGCCGGAGCCGAACAGCAGGCCGGCAATGAAGGCGGTGACGGTCGGCATGATTAGCCCAGCACGTGACGCATCACGTAAACGGTGACGAAACCTGCCGCCACGAAACAGATGGTGGCGACGATCGAGCGCGGCGACAGGCGGGCGATGCCGCACACGCCGTGGCCGCTGGTGCAGCCCGAGCCGAAGCGCGTGCCGAGCCCCACCAGCAGGCCGGACACGGCCAGCAGCGCCGGCGTGTGGTCGATCTGGGCCGGCGGCATCGCCTGCAGCGCCAGCCAGCCGAGCGGCGCGGCCAGCAGGCCGAGCAGGAATGCGAGGCGCCAGCCGATGTCGCCGCGCGCCGGACGCAGCAAGCCGCCGGCGATGCCGCTGACGCCGGCCACGCGTCCGTTGGCCAGCAGCAGCACGGCGGCGCCGAGCCCGATCAGCAGGCCGCCGCCGAACGAGGCCAGCGGGGTGAAGTGGATGCTGTCGATGACCATGTCGTTCCTCCCCTCAGCTGAATTCTGGCAGGTATGCCGACGCTGTCAAGGAAGGCTTGCGGCGGGCATCACCAGCAGGCGGTCGATGCGGTTGCCGTCCATGTCCGCGACTTCGAACAGCCAGCCGCCCCAGTCCAGGCGCTCGCCGGGCTTCGGGATGTAGCCGAGCTGGTAGAGGATGAAGCCGGCCAGCGTGTGATAGGCGTCCGAGCCCTCGTCCGGGAATCTGAACTGGGCCCCGGTCAGGTAGCGGAAGCGGTCCAGCACCATGCCGCCGTCCATGAACCAGCTGCCGTCTTCGCGCTGCACGGCGTCCGGGGCTTCCTCGTCCTCGACCGCAGGCACTTCGCCCACCAGGGCGCCCATCACGTCGGTGAGGGTGATCATGCCCTGGATCTCGCCGTACTCGTCGACGACCATCGCGAGTTCCGCATGGTTCTTCTTGAGCTGTTCGAGCAGGTCGATGGCGCTGACCGATTCCGGCACGTAGAGCGGGGCGTCGAGCTCGGCCTCGATGTCGATTTCCTGGAGCGAGCCCTTGCGGATGGCCTGGCGGAACAGGTCGCGCGCGTTGACGATGCCCAGCACCTGGGAGCGGTCGCCGCGGTAGACCGGAAAGCGGGCGTAGGGACGGTCGGCGATGTGGACCAGGTTGACTTCCAGCGGGTTGGCGAGGTCGAGGTATTCGAGATCGACGCGCGGCGTCATCAGCGCCCGCAGATGCCAGTCGTCCAGGCGCAGGGCGCGCGCGGCGATGTCGTACTCGGCGCGCTCGAAGACGCCGGCATCGGTGCTCTCGCGGATCATGCCGGTGACTTCTTCCTCGGTCGGGGTCTCGTCCTTGTGGTGGCGCATGCCGAGCAGCCGCATGATGAAGTCGGTCGTCAGCGACAGCAATTGCACGAAGGGATGCATCAGGCGCGACAGCGCCTTCATCGGCCGCGCGATACGGCTGGCCAGCAATTCCGGGTAGAGGATGGCGATGCGCTTGGGCACCAGCTCGCCCAGCACGATCGAGGCGAAGGTGATGCCGACCACGACCACGGTCAGCGCCGCCGGGCGCGCATACGTTTCCGGGATGCCGATGTCGGTCAAGGAGGGAATCAGGCGCGCCACCAGCGAGGCTTCGCCGAAGGCGCCATTGAAGATGCCGATCAGGGTGATGCCGACCTGGACGGTGGAGAGGAAGCGGCTGGGATCTTCCGACAGCCTGATCGCGGCCGGGGCGCCCGCATTGCCTTCGGCAGCCATCTTCTCGAGGCGCATGCGCTTGGCCGAGACCACCGCCAGTTCCGACATCGCGAAGATGCCGTTGAGCAGAATGAGGACGAGGATGATGATGATGTCGGCCATGCGGATTCCGTGGGTTGTCACCTTATCATCGCACGGCAGCAATCGCGCGCCAACGGTCGCACGATTCGCCGAGGGCAAGAATGGATGAGAAACGGCTTTCCTTGCAATAAGAGCAATAATACCCGTACACTTGACGTTCGCCGCGCCTGGAACGGAGCTCGACCGGATGAAGATGACCTTTCCTCATTTCTGCAAGCAGGTACGAAGAATCCTCTTCCTGGTCCTGGCCTTGATGGCGGCAGGCCCCGGCTCGGCAACCGAGCCCCTGATCGACCAGTATGCCGATGGCGCACGTAGCGGCCGTATTTTTCCGTCGAGCTGTTGCTGGGTCGAGCTGCCCGACAACGAGCGTATATGGAAAATCCGTCGCAAAGAATTCGGATGCTCCGCCATTGGCGGCCCCGTCGGGCGGTTCAGGCTGGAAGACGGGAAGCTGTGGATGACCGGCCTCATGAAATGCAGCGGCGACATCCCTCTGCAGGAAATCTATCCCGACATGAAAAGCCCGGCCTTCGCGGAATGGCTGAGCGGCACCTTCAAGACGGTACTGGACTACCGATGCCATGCAGGCAGCCAGTCCATTTATGCCGTGAGCCAGGAGCTGGTCGTCGAGAAGGGTGTGGTGCGCTCGCTGAAGGAAACAGCGAATGACCTCAGCGCTTGTGAGGCCCGGCATCGGCCGGAAGCGAAGTCCGAATAGGACAGCGCCTTCCGGCCGGCGATTGCATCAAGGGCGGGCCGGATCGAAATGCTTGCCGATACCCGCCCAGCAGTCCTGGTAATTCGCCTGCAACTGCGGCGATTCCAGGGCCTGGGCCGTCGCCACGATCGGCGTGCGGGTCTCGAACATGAAGGCCATCGTGTCGGTCACCTTGTGCGGCTTCGAGGTGTCGGCGCTGCTGGCCTTGTCGAAAGTCGCGGCGTCCGGCCCGTGGCCGCTCATGCAGTTGTGCAGGCTGGCGCCGCCCGGCACGAAGCCCTCGGCCTTGGCGTCGTAGGCGCCGTGGATCAGGCCCATGAACTCGCTCGCCACATTGCGGTGGAACCAGGGCGGGCGGAAGGTATCCTCGCCGACCAGCCAGCGCGGCGGGAAGATCACGAAATCGAGGTCGTCGACGCCGGGCGTGCTGGTCGGCGAATGCAGCACCAGGAAGATCGACGGATCCGGGTGGTCGTAGCTGATCGAGCCGATGGTGTTGAAGTGGCGCAGGTCGTACTTGTAGGGTGCGTAGTTGCCGTGCCAGGCCACCACGTCCAGCGGCGAATGCCCGATCGGCGCCGCCCAGAGCTTGCCGCCGAATTTCGCCACCAGTTCGAAATCTCCTTCCACATCCTCATGACGCGCCACCGGCGACAGGAAGTCGCGCGGATTCGCCAGGCCGTTCGAGCCGATCGGCCCCATGTCCGGCAGGCGCAGCAGGGCGCCGAAGTTCTCGCAGATATAGCCGCGCGCCGCGCCGTCCGGCAGGGCGACCGTGAAGCGCATGCCGCGCGGAATCACGGCGATCTGCTGCGGCTCGACTTCCAGCAGGCCCAGCTCGGTGGCGATTGACAGCCGGCCCTGCTGGGGCACGATCAGCAGTTCGCCATCGGCGCTGTAGAAATAGCGTCCCGTCATCGGCTGGTTGGCGGCGTACAGGTGGATCGCGCAGCCGGCCATCGCGCCCGGCGAACCGTTGCCGGCCATGGTCACCCAGCCGTCGATGAAGTCGGTGGGGGCATCGGGAATCGGCAGCGGGCTCCAGCGCATCTGGTTGGGCGAGGGCGCCAGGCCGTCGAAGCCGGCCGCGATGCGGGTCTGCTCGACCGGGACGAAGGCGCCGTGCATGGCGGCCGGACGGATCCGGTACAGCCAGCTGCGGCGGTTGTGGCCGCGCGGGGCGGTGAAGGCGGTACCGGAGAGTTGTTCGGCGTACAGGCCATAGGCCACGCGCTGCGGGGAATTGCGGTGGGCGGGCAGGGCGCCCGGCAGGGCTTCGGTGGCGAATTCGTTGCCGAATCCGCTCATGTATCCGTGGGTCAAGATTTTCTCCTGGACGATCTATGGCATATGACGTGGCTTTTTCGTCACTGTAGAGGAGACTTGCGAATTTTACGAGGTGAATATAAAAATGTAGACTATTTACCCCGTCAATAACACTATCGAGCGCATGATCGAACCGTCTAGCATCGACCTGAACCTGTTGTCCGTGTTTCAGGAGGTTTACCGCGAGCGCCAGATTTCGGGTGCGGCGCGCCGCCTCGGCCTGACCCAGTCCGCCGTCAGCAATGCGCTGGCGCGCCTGCGCCGCACCTTCGGCGACGAATTGTTCGTGCGGACCGCGCACGGCATGCAGCCGACCCCGCTGGCGCAGCAGATGGCCGAGCCGATCGGCGCCGCGATGGCCCAGGTGGCGCTGGCGCTGAGCCAGCGCAGCCGCTTCGAGCCGGGTACGAGTACGCGCCGCTTCACGCTTGCCATGACCGACGTCGGCGAGGTGTACTTCATGCCGGTGCTGATCGAACGCTGCCGCGCGCTGGCGCCGAACGTGGAGGTCGCCTCGAAGCGCGCCAACCCGCTCACGCTGAAGGACGACATGGAGACGGGCAGGGTGGACCTGGCGATCGGCGCCTTCGAGGAGGTGTCGGAAGCGCTCTACCAGCGCCAGCTGTTCCGGCAGCCTTTCGTCAGCATGTTCCGCAAGGGGCATCCGCTGGCGACCGGCAGCGTGGACCTGGCGCGCTTCGTGCAGGCGACGCACCTGATCGTGGATGCGGCCCAGAGCCCCTACGACCGGATCAACGTCCTGCTGGAAAAGGCCGGGGTGGGGACGCAGGCGCGCTTCCGGGTGCCGCATTTCACCGCGGTACCGTATATCGTGGCCACCTCCGACCTGGTGGTGACGGTGCCGCAGAAGCTGGCGGAGAGTGCCGCGGCGCCATTCGGATTGAAGTGGATCGAACCGCCGCTTGCCTTGCCGACCTTGCAAACCAACGTCTTCTGGCACCGGCGCTTCAACCACGATCCCGGCATCCAGTGGCTGCGCGGCCTGATTGCGGACGTGTTCGCAGAGTAGTACCGATAAAAACGCTTAATGAATAGAGGACATGACAATGGCTGACCTGTTTGAGAATCCGATGGGCCTGATGGGCTTTGAATTCGTCGAATTCGCTTCCCCGACCCCGGGCCTGCTCGAGCCGATCTTCGAGAAGCTGGGCTTCACCAAGGTGGCCGTGCACCGTTCGAAGGACGTGGTGCTGTACCGCCAGGGCGACATCAACTTCATCGTCAACAACGAGCCGAAGAGCGCGGCCGCCTACTTTGCCGCCGAGCACGGCCCGTCGGCCTGCGGCATGGCCTTCCGCGTCAAGGATTCCCACAAAGCCTATGCGCGCGCGCTGGAACTGGGCGCGATCCCGATGGAGATCCCGACCGGCCCGATGGAACTGCGCCTGCCGGCCATCAAGGGCATCGGCGGCGCGCCGCTGTATCTGATCGACCGTTTCGAGGACGGCAAGTCGATCTATGACATCGACTTCGAATTCATCGACGGCGTCGACCGCCATCCGCAGGGTCATGGACTGAAGATCATCGACCACCTGACCCACAACGTCTACCGGGGCCGCATGACCTATTGGGCCGGCTTCTATGAGAAGCTGTTCAACTTCCGTGAGATCCGCTACTTCGACATCCAGGGCGAATACACCGGCCTGACCTCGAAGGCGATGACGGCGCCGGACGGCATGATCCGGATTCCGCTGAACGAGGAATCGCAGGCCGGCGGCGGCCAGATCGAGGAATACCTGCTCAAGTTCAACGGCGAAGGCATCCAGCACATCGCGCTGCTGACCGAGAACATCTTCGAGACCGTCGACGGCCTGCGCGCCGCCGGCATCCCCCTGATGACTGCGCCGCCGGAAACCTATTACGAGATGCTGGAAGCCCGCCTGCCGGGCCACGGCGAAGACGTTGGCGCCCTGAAGGCGCGCGGCCTGCTGGTCGACGGCAAGGTCGAGGGCGATTCGAAGCGCCTGCTGCTGCAGATCTTCTCGGAAAACCAGCTGGGTCCGGTGTTCTTCGAGTTCATCCAGCGCAAGGGCGACGAGGGCTTTGGGGAGGGTAATTTCAAGGCGCTGTTCGAGTCGATGGAGCGGGACCAGTTGAAGCGCGGGGCGCTGAAGACCGCGGCGTAAGATTCGAGCGTTCGCTTTTCGTCGGGTCCCCGCTTTCGCGGGGACGACGACGCGATAGTCGCGGGGCGACGAAGCGATAGTCGCGGGGCGACGAAGCGATGGGCGGCGGGCAGGACGAAATAACTTTCCAGTTCGCTATCGTCTGAGACAGGAAGTGTTGTAAGCACGTCGCATTCCCACGCGAAATACGTATTTTCCCGTGGGAAAATACGCACATTCTCACGTGCACCACCTAGAATTTCCGCATGGCATCAATTTTCCCAGCCGTCATGCGACTCTCTCCACGTTCCACCCTTCCGCTGCTCGCCGGCTTCCTCGTTGCCGGCCACTGCAGCGCCGGCGACTATTCCACCGCCTCCGAAGAAGCATCGCCGTTCAGCGCCAACCTGGGCGTGGTCTCCCAGTATGTCTCGCGCGGCATCCGCCAGTCCTGGGGCCGTCCCGCCGTCCAGGCCGGGTTCGACTATGCGGGTTCGCGCGGCTGGAACGCCGGCGTCTGGGCCTCGAGCATCGACGAGCGCTTCGTCGAAAACGGATCGATGGAAGTCGACCTCTACGCCGGCTATGCGGGCACCATCGGTCCGCTCGGCTACAACGCCACGCTCACCTGGTACAAGTACCCGGGCGCGCGCGTCTCGGCCACCGGGACCAGCTACGACTACGGCGAAGTGCAGGCCGGCCTGAGCTGGAAATCCCTGTACGCCAAGTACAACTACACCTTCAGCCGCGATTTCTTCGGCATCCAGGATGCGCGCGGCACCGGCTACCTGGACGTCGGCGCCAATCATGAGCTCGGCCATGCGCTGGCGCTGCAACTGCATGCCGGCGATGGCCGGGTGGCGGGAGCCGGCAACGGGATCTGGGACTGGCGCGACCTGCGCGCCGGCCTCAGCAAGAAGTTCGAGGGCGGCTGGGTCGCCGCGCTGAACTACACCCGTGCCTTCGGCGGCGCCGGCGTCTACGACCGCTATACCACCGGCGTCCCGCGCGCCGACGGCCGCCCCGCGTTTGCGAACGTGGCCCGCCGCGCCCTGGTCCTCTCCCTCACCCGTACTTTCTGAGTCAGCCGCATGTCCTACAAAGTCCTGTCCTCCCTGTCGCTGAACGCACGGATTTGCCTCACCGCAACCGTGCTGGTGATCCTCAGCCTGGCCGTCACCGCCACCTTGATCGGCGTGCGCGGCAGCCGCAGCGCGGAAGCCGCCAGCATGCAGCTGGCCCGTACCGCGGCGCGCGAAGCCGCCGAAGCGGTGCAAGCGCGCATCGGCGCCAATCTCAGCGCGGTCGCCAACCTGGCCGCCGCGATGCGTGCGACCCGCGGCGCCGGCATGACCCTGGCGCGGCCGCAGATCGGCGAAATGACGAAAGCCACCCTGCTCGGTTCCGAGGACCTGATCGGCGCCGCCGTCACCTGGGAGCCCGGCGCGCTGGACGGCAAGGATGAAGAGTACGCCGGCAAGCAGCCCGAGTACGATGCCAGCGGCCGCTACATGCCTTACTACACCCGCAGCGGCGGCGGCGTGCACGTCGAGCCGATCGTGTTCTCGGACGCACCCGGCGCCAATGACTGGTACGACGTGCCGAAGCGGTCGCGGCGCCTGTTCTTCACGGAACCCTATGCCTATCCGGTCGGCGGCAAGCAGGTGCAGATGGCGTCGCTGGTGGCGCCGATCCTGATCGACGGCCAGTTCAAGGGTACCGTCAGCGCGGATTTCATGCTGACCCGCCTGGGCGACATCCTCGGCGGCATGAAAGCCATCAGCGGCGGCAGCCTGTCGCTGGTGTCGAACGGCGGCCTCTACGCCAGCCATCCGGACGCGGCGCGCAACGGCAAGAAGGCGGCCGATATTCCCGCGGCCGGCCTGGCGGCGGTCCGCGACGGCAAGGCCTATGAATTCGTCGACGCCGCCGGCATGGTGCACCTGCTGCAGCCGCTGCGCCTGCACGCCGACATCGCGCCCTGGTCGGTGCAGCTGGTGTTCCCGCAGAGCGTGGCCACGGCCGACGCCCGCAGGCTGCTGCAGGAGACCCTGGTCGCCGCGCTGCTGTCCGCCGCGCTGGCCGCCGCGGTGATGATCGCGGTCCTGAACCGCCTGACCCGGCCGCTGCGCGTGCTGGGAAGCACCATGAGCGGCCTCGCGAGCGGCAATGCCGACCTCACGGTGCGCCTCGAGGTGAAGGGCAGGGACGAGCTGGCGGCCATCGCCGCCGGCTTCAACGGCTTCGTGGCCAGGATCCAGGACGTGCTGGCCCAGGTGCGCCACAGCTCGGACAATGTGGCCTCGGCCAGCCACGAGATCAGGCAGGGCAATGCCGACCTGTCGGACCGCACCGAACAGCAGGCCAGTGCGCTGGAGGAAACCGCGGCCTCGATGGAGGAGCTGACCTCGACCGTCAAGCAGAACGCCGACAACGCTAGGGAAGCGCGCCGGCTGGCCCAGGCCGCCGCCGACACCGCCGCCAGCGGGGGCGCGGCGGTCGCGCGCGTGGTCGAGACCATGGATGCGATCAGCGCGGCCTCCGGACGCATCGTCGAGATCATCTCGGTGATCGACGGCATCGCCTTCCAGACCAATATCCTGGCGCTCAACGCCGCCGTCGAAGCGGCGCGCGCCGGCGAGCAGGGCCGCGGCTTTGCCGTGGTGGCCTCCGAAGTGCGCAACCTGGCCCAGCGCTCGGCCGCGGCGGCGAAGGAAATCAAGGGCCTGATCGGGGATTCGGCGGCCAAGGTCGGCACCGGCGCCACCCTGGTGGGCGAAGCCGGCATGACCATGGAGCAGGTGGTGGACAGCGTGCGCCGGGTCAGCGCGATCGTCGCCGAGATCAGCGCCGCCAGCGCGGAACAGAGCAACGGCATTGCCCAGGTCAATGCGGCGATCGTGCAGATGGACGGCGCGACCCAGCAGAACGCCGCCCTGGTCGAGCAGGCCGCCGCCGCTGCGGCCAGCTTGCAGGACCAGGCATCGCTGCTGGTCGGACTGGTCGGCAAGTTCCGGATCGAAGCCCGCGCCTGAGCGCCGATAACTGCTATCCTCGCCGAATCGATGAGATTCGGGAGGAAGCCTTGCTGTCCGCATTTGCCGTTCTGCTGGTGTTCCAATGCCTGGGCGAAGGCCTGGTGTTCCTGTTCGGCTGGCCCGTCCCCGGGCCGGTGACCGGCATGCTGCTGCTGCTGGCCGCCCTGGTCGCCTTGCCCCGCCTGCAGGACGTGGTGGAGGCCGGCGCCAACGAGCTGCTGCGCCACCTGTCGCTGCTGTTCGTGCCGGCCGGGGTCGGTATCGTGGTCGCGGCGTCGAGCGGGAGCGGGCAGTGGCTGGCGATCGGCGCCTCGGTGGTGGTCAGCACCCTGGCCACGCTGGCGGTGACGGCGCTGGTGCTGAAGGTCCTGATGCCGCGCCCGAAGGAGGACGGCGCCGATGTTTAATTTCGAGGAACTGACCCACTTCTGGGTCTACCTGTCCGCCTCGCCGCTGCTGGGCCTCACCCTGACCCTGTGCGCCTACGTGTTCGCGCAATGGGTGTTCGCGCGCTGCGGTTTCTCTCCGCTGGCGAATCCGGTGGCGATCTCGATCGCCATCATCAGCCTGCTGCTGGTGGCCAGCGGCATGTCCTACCAGCGCTACTTTGCCGGCGCCCAGTTCGTGCACTTCCTGCTCGGCCCGGCCACGGTGGCGCTGGCGGTGCCGCTGGCGCGCCAGGTGCCGCGGCTGCGCCGCAGCCTGCTGCCGCTGGTGTGCGCGCTGCTGTGCGGCTGCGTCACGGCAATCGTCAGCGCGGTGCTGGTGGCGCTGCTGCTGGGCGCTTCGCCAGAGCTGGCGCGCACCATCGCGCCCAAGTCGGCCACCACGCCGATCGCGATGGCGGTGTCGGAACGCCTGGGCGGCATTCCCGCGCTGACCGCGGTGCTGGTGATCGGCACCGGGATCTTCGGCGCCATCAGCGGGCGCTTCCTGATGAACACCCTGCGGGTCGAATCGCATGCGGCGCGCGGCCTGGCGCTGGGCGTGGCGGCGCACGGCATCGGTACCGCGCGCGCCTTCCAGGTCAGCCCCGAGATGGGCGCCTATGCGGGCCTGGGCATGGGACTGAACGGCGTGCTGACCGCGCTGGTGGCGCCCTGGCTGGTGCCGGTGCTGCTGGGCTGGATGGGGCATTGAGCCTGGATCCTGAACGCGTATCGCGCGCCGCCGGCGCTGCGGCGGCGTATGATGATTCCAGCCTGGCTGTTCCAGGAGGACATATTGAACCTCTCACCATTGCCGCTTGCCGTCTTCGTCGCCGATGTACACGGCACGATCATGAGCTGGAACCGGGCTTGCGAAAAGCTGGCCGGTTATTCGGCCGTGGAGATGCATGGCCGTACCCTCGACCAGCTGATCGAGTTCGACGATGCCGGCGGCCACGCATTGTCGGTCCAGGCCCGCGTCGATATCGACAGTGTCGGCAATCTCGTCTGCGCCGACGGCCGCCGCCTGCCGGTGCGCGTGACGGTGGCGCCGCAATCCCTCGATCCCGAACAACCGGGCAGCTACAGCATCATCGTGGTGCCGCGCGGCGCCACCGCGCCGTCGCGCTACTCCCTGATCCAGGACCTGCCGGTCAACGACATCATCGAAGGCCTGCCCTGTGTGTTCTACGTGATCGACCAGAGCGGTCGCCTGCTGCTGTGGAACCACCAGCTCGAGCAGGCCCTGGAAATGGAGAGCGAGGAGCTGCCGACGGTCGAGGTCAAGTACTTTTTCGAGCCGGCCTGCCGCGCCGAGATCGTGCAGAAGATCCTGGACGCCTTCGACGCCGGGAGTTCCTGGCATGAGGCGGAACTGATCGGCAAGCACGGCAAGCGTACCAGTTTCCTGTTCCAGTGCTGCCGTACCAGCCTGGGCAGCCTGCCCTGCGTGTTCGGCACCGGCCTGGACATCACCGCGCGCAAGCGCGCCGAGCACGTGCTGAAGGTGCGCGAGCGCGCCATCTACGCCAGCGTGAACGCCATCTGCATCACTTGCTGCGAAGGCAGCGAGAACCGCATCGAGTACGTCAACCCGGCCTTCGAGCGCGTTACCGGCTATACGCTGGGCGAGATCAAGGGCCGCGATCCGCGCTTCATGCGCATCGAGGGCTGCGACGTCGACGAGCACCGGCGCATCCACGAAGCCCTGCAGCGTCGCGAAAGTGTGCACGCGGTGCTGCGCAACGCCAGGAAGAACGGCCAGCTGTTCTGGAACGAGCTGCGCATCGACCCGGTGCGCAATGCCGACGGCGAGGTCACCCACTTCGTCGCCGTCATCAACGACATCACCGAGGCGCGCCACTACGAACGCCGCCTGCACCACCTGGCCCACCACGATCCGCTGACCGGCCTGGCCAACCGAACCCTGCTGCAGGAGCGGCTGAAGCTGGCGATCCAGTTCGCCGCGCGCAACCGCATGGTCGGCGCGCTGGCCTTTCTCGACCTCGACAACTTCAAGTACATCAACGACAACCTCGGCCACGACATCGGCGACGCCGTCCTGATCGAGACCGCCGGGCGCCTGCGCGCCAATATGCGCGAGGAGGACACGGTGGCGCGGGTCGGCGGCGACGAGTTCGTCCTCGTGATCAACGACCAGGGCGGCGCGGAGCAGGTGGCCGACCTGGTGGAGCGGATCCGCCGCAGCGTCGGCAGCCCGGTGCTGGTGGGCGGCAAGGAGATCGTGCCCAGCACCAGCATTGGCGTGGCCCTGTTCCCGCGCGACGGCAGCACGGTCGACAAGGTGATGCGCGCCGCCGACGCCGCCATGTACCACGCCAAGAGCCTGGGCAAGAACAACTGCCAGTTCTATTCGGCCGAATTGAACCGCCTGGTGCACCAGCACCTGCTGCTGGAGGCCAGCCTGGGCCGCGCGATCGGCAACCACGAAATGGTGCTGGGCTACCAGCCCAAGGTCGACCTGCGCAGCGGCCGCATGGTGGGCGCCGAGGCGCTGTTGCGCTGGAACCATCCGGAGCGCGGGCTGATCGGACCGGACAGCTTCATCCCCGTGGCCGAGCAGACCGGGCTGATCGTGCCGCTGGGCGAATGGGTGATCGAGGAAGCCTGCGGCGCGCTGCGGGCCATCGGCGACCTGGGCGAACACGATTTCGTCATCTCCGTGAACCTGTCGCTGCGCCAGCTGCGCCACCGCCAGTTCGTCGAGCGCGTGATGGAAAGCCTGGAGCGGCACCAGGTGTCGCCGTCCTGCCTGGAGCTGGAGGTGACGGAAAGCCTGCTGATGGACCGTCCCGACGAGGCGAAGGAAGTGCTGGCGCGGCTGAAGGCGCTCGGCGTGCGGCTGTCGATCGACGATTTCGGCACCGGCTATTCGAGCCTGAGCCAGCTGCAGGCCTTCCCGGTCGACCACATCAAGATCGACCGCTCTTTCCTCGGCGGCGGCATCGACGACGGCCACGGCGTGATCACGCGCGCCATCATCGCGCTGGGCCACAGCCTGCAACTGAAGGTGATCGCCGAAGGCGTCGAGACCCGCGAACAGCTGGCCTTCCTGCGCGACCACGATTGCGACCAGATGCAGGGCTTCTATTTCAGCCCGGCGCTGTCGCAGGCGGCGCTGGCGGACATGCTGAGCCGCGGCGTTCGCTTGCACGCGTGATGGGAATTCGAGGGGAGCGGGCGCCCGCCGCGTTGACGGGCGGCGGGCTTGGCAGCAGCGGGCAGGCCGCTGCCGGGGGAGCGCAACGGCGTTGCCGCTGCGAAAAACGGAGAGTCCGCCAGGTGGGGCGGTGTACCTGGCCTGCCCTCAGGCCGGCTTGCGGGTGATGGCCCGGGCCGCGAACAGGGCTCCGGCCACGCCCATGACGATGGCGGCGGTGCTGCCGGAGAAGCCGACCGCGGTGTTCCTGGCGATCCTGCCGGCCTTCGGCGTGACCAGCTGCAGGCGTCGCTTGGTCATCTCGCTGCCCAGTTCCGACAGGCGTTCCTTGCTGAGGGTCTGTTCGGCTTCCGGCAGCAGCACGGTTTCCTCGTCGGCCACGTGGTGCTGGACGTCGCGCATCAGCTCGAACAGCAGCTCGTCGTGGCGGGTGTCGCGCGGATCGGTGCGGCGCAGCTCATCGATGATGCGGCGCATTTCCATATGCTCCGGCTCGCTCTTTTCCATGACTTTCTGGTCGGCGGCGCGCGCGCGCATCACCGGGTAGAAGATTTCCTCTTCCAGGGTGGCGTGGATCTCCAGGGCGTCGCAGATGGTTTCGGCCAGCGCCTTCTTGACGCTCGGGCGCTTGTCCCTGGTGTACTGGTGGAAGGTCACCATCACGTGCGAGTGATCGAAACGGATCATGTCGGTGATGGACGGGCTGAGTTTGTTCAGAGAAAACATCATCTTCTCCTCGATTGAGATGCGATTTGTCGTCGGATGGATGAATCTTAGAGTGCGCGCCATGGCTGCCGCGTAGGAGCGCGACGCGGGCGGATGTCAGCGCAGGGCGCAGGGTCCGGCCCGTCCAGGCCGTCACTCGGCGCTGCAATATTACTGCAGGCTCAACTGCCAGTAGCCGACGTCGACCCAGGCCCCGAACTTGTGGCCGACTTCATGGAAGCAGGCGACCTGGCGGAAACCCATGCGCTCGTGCAGGGCGATGCTGGCGGCGTTCGGCAGGGCGATGCCGCCGATGACGGTGTGGAAGCGTCCCTGCAGGCGCGCCAGCAGGGCGCGGTAGAGGGCCTGGCCGTGGCCGCGCCCGCGCAGCTCGGGATCGACATACACGCTGGATTCCACCGCGTGCCGGTAGCCGGGCCGGGCCCGCCACATGCTCGCGTAGGCGTAGGCGCACACGCGGCCGTCTTCGACCAGCACGATCCAGGGGAGGGCGGCGTCCTGGATCGCGGCGATGCGGCGCGCCATCTCGGCCGTGTCGATCGGATCGTTCTCCATCGAAATGACGGTGGTTTCGACGTAATGGTTGTAGATGGCCGCGATGGCGGCGGCATCGGCGGGGAGGGCGTCGCGCAGGGTGCTTGTCGTATGCATGGTGGATAGTCGAAGCCTATGAAGCGGATTGGGTTTTTCTATAGGGCGCCAAGGAGTCCTAGCAAAGAAAGCTATCGCGGCGATAGATCTAAACTATTGCGTGGATAAATTCAATTATTACATTACTATTGGTTTATATCAACAGCTTGTCGCTCCGAGTCCTACACAAGCACGGCGGACACGCTGATTCCCGGTTACTGCAAGCCTGCGATCATGGATCATGCCACCAACCCAATCGGACGGCTGCAGCGGCGAGGCCGAGGTCAAGCTGTCGGCCAAGGACATCGACATCCTCAAGGCGATGACCGAGCGCACCAGGTCGGATCCGGCCATCGATCCGCCGACCGGCGCCGAACTGGGCATGGGTAAGCAGACCCTGGCCGACGGCAAGACGGTGAAGGGCAAGTAAGTCTTCCCGGCTCCCAAGGGGAATCCGGCGCCGCACGGCTGGCACCGTGCGTCGTCTTGCGGTATCAAGGACCTCCATGAATACGCATGTCGTACGCGCCCTGAAGCCGCGCAAAGCGCTTGGCTTCCTGATCTGCAGCCTGGGCTGCGTGCTGCTGTTCTCGAACCTGTTGCGGCAGATGCTCGAGTCCACCCCGAACCTGCGCGCGGCGTTGATCGGCGGCGGAACGGCGGCTGCCGCGACCGCGCTCGGCACCCTGCCGGTGCTGCTGTCGCAGAATTTTTCGAAGCGGACCTACGACTGCTTCCTCGGTTTCGGCGCCGGCGTGATGCTCGGCGCCACCTCGTTTTCCCTGGTGATCCCGGCACTGGCCGCGGCCAAGGCCGGCGGCGCCGGCAACTGGGGCGCCAGCCTGAGCGTCGGCGCCGGCGTGCTGATGGGCGCCGGCCTGCTGCTGGTGCTGAACCGCGTGATCACCACCGACAACATCCTGCAGCCGGCCGGCGACCGCAGTGCCCACTCCCTCAAGCGCGCCTGGCTCTTCGTCTGGGCGGTGGCCCTGCACAATATGCCGGAAGGGCTGGCGATCGGCGTTGCCTATGGCGGCGTCGACATCGGCAAGGCGAATTCGCTCGCCACCGGCATCTCGATCCAGGACGTGCCCGAAGGCCTGGTGGTGGCACTGGCCCTGCGCACCGTCGGCTACGGCCGCGGGCTTTCCACCGCGCTGGGCGTGGCCTCCGGCCTGATCGAGCCGGTGGCGGCGGTGGCCGGCGTGGCCCTGATCGGCGTCGCGGCCGGGCTGCTGCCCTTCGCCTTGGCGGCGGCGGCCGGCGCGATGCTGTTCGTGATCGCCAACGACGTGGTGCCGGAGTCGCACCGGAACGGCCACGGCACCTGGGCCAGCGTGGCGCTGATCCTCGGCTTCATCCTGATGACGGTGCTGGATACGGCGCTGGGCTGAGCGCAAGGACTCGGCTCAGGCGTCGTCCGGCTGCGGCAAGGTTCGCAACTGCCGCGCGGCCAGCGCCGCGCGGTGCAGGTCGGCCGCATGCTCGAAGCTGCCGGGCCGGCCGAACAGCCAGCCCTGCGCGAAGTTCACGCCGCGCACGCGCAGGAAGGTGGCCTGCTCGTGGTTCTCGACCCCTTCGGCGATCATCCTCAGCTCAAGGTTGTGCGCCATCCCGATGATGTGGCTGACCACCTGGCTGGTCGGCGCCGCGGTGCCGATCGATTCGATGAAGGAGCGGTCGATCTTCAGGAAGTCGAGGTCGAGCGACTCCAGGTAGGACAGGCTCGAATAGCCGGTGCCGAAATCGTCGATCGCCACCTCGATTCCGCGCGCGTGCAGGGCGGCGATCACTTCGCGCGCCGAATCCCGGTGCACGAATCCGCGTTCGGTGATCTCGACGATCAGGTTGCTCGGCCCGGCGCCGCAGCGCGACATCAGCTTGTCCAGCAGGCCGACGATGACGGTCGACTGCAGATCCGCCGGCGACAGGTTGATCGCCACGTGGAAGCCCGGATGGCCGGCCAGGAACTGCCCGGCGTCGTGGCAGACCAGTTCCAGCACGCGCTCGGTCAGCTTGCCGATCACGCCCGCCGATTCGGCCACCGGGATGAAGACCTCGGGCGGCACCAGCTCGCCGGCGCCGTCGCGCCAGCGCAGCAGCGCCTCGACGCCCACGCAGGCGCCGCTGCGCAATTCGATCAGCGGCTGGTACTCCATATAGAACTGGCCGCGCCGCAGGCCGGTGCGCAGGGCGGCGATCAGCGACATCTGCTGGCGCGCCAGCAGCAGCACGGCGGCGGCGCCGGCCAGGCCGACGAACACGCCGGCCGGCACCAGGCGCCCGGCGATCTCGGCGTAGCGGGCCTGCATGTTGGCGATGGGGATGGCGACGATGGCGGCGGTGAGGAAGCTGTGCGAGCGGGCGATGGTCACGAGGTGGTGGCCGTCGTTGAAGGTCACGCTGCCGTTGTTGCCGAGACGGTCGATCCAGGCCGGATCGATGTAGCCGTGCTGCAGGCTGGCGCGGCGGCGTTCGAGGTGAACCGAGGCCAGCGACACCCCGGGCGTGTTGGTCCAGATGTCGAGCGGCAGGTCGCGGTGGATGAGGGCGGCGTAGTGGTCGCGCGAAATCGCCATCAGCGGGTGGCCGTAGGTGGTGCGGATCGGGATGTCGAGATAGAGGTCGAACCCGGTGGAGGTCTGGAAGGCCACGGGGCCGAGCGGGACCGGCGGCCCGGTCATGGACGAGCAGGCCAGCTCGCCGTTGCGCACGTAGCCGATCGCTTGCAGGTAGGTCGAGGTCAGGTCGATCTCGCGCATCAGGGCGCGTGCGCCGCTGGAGCAGGGATCGAGGCCGGAGTTGACCAGCACCTTGATGGCGGCCAGCGCCTGGCGCACGGTCTCGTCGGTGCGGTGCAGGACGTCGTGGGCGTAGGCGAGGGTGAGGGAGGATTCGGCATCGAAGGCCTGGCGCTGCGCCTCCTGCAGGGCCAGCCAGGGCGGCAGGAACATCACCGCCAGCGCCAGCAGCAGCGTGAGAGCGAACGTGAACCGTCTGCGCATGATCATCCCCTCCCCGGGGTGCGGCGCTGGCACCGGTACCGGCGCTGCCGGGCTGGAGAGGCCCGTACCGTCCGATTATAGCGGGGAGAGAAAATCCGCAGCGCGCAAAAAAATGCCCCGGTCGGCGCCGGGGCAGAAGCTCTGCTGCTGTTTACTCTAGCTTCAGTTCCGGATCTCCAGCGCGCGGTTCACGCTCAGCGCCGCCAGCGATGCGACCGCGCCCGACAGCAGGTAGAGGCTGACGAAGCCGAGGCCGTAGTTGGCGGCCAGGCCCAGTGCGACCAGCGGCGCGAAGGCGGCGCCCACCAGCCAGGCGAGGTCGGAGGTCAGGGCGGCGCCGGTGTAGCGGTACTCGGCCAGGAAGTTGGAGGTGACGGCGCCGGCGGCCTGGCCGTAGGACATGCCCAGCAGCAGGAAACCGATCAGGATGAAGGTGTTCTGGCCGGCCACGCCGCCGTCCATCAGGGTCGGCACGAAACCGGCGAACAGGGCGATCAGCGCGGCCAGGGTGCCCAGGGTATTGCGGCGCCCGAATTTATCGGCGATCAGGCCCGAGGCCAGCACGCCGACGATGGCCAGTCCGCCGCCCCACATCTGGATCTGCAGGAATTCCGCCATCGAGCGGGTGTCGTAGAGCTGGAGCCAGGACAGCGGGAACACGGTCACCACATGGAACAGCGCATAGCTGGCCAGGGCGGCGAGGGCGCCCAGCACGATGGTGCCGCCCTGCTTGCCGACCACTTCGCGCACCGGCACCGGGTCCAGCTGGTGCTCGTCCAGCAGGTGGGTGTAGTCCGGGGTCGAGACCAGGCGCAGGCGGGCGAACAGCGCGACCACGTTGATCGCGAAGGCTACATAGAAGGGAAAGCGCCAGCCCCAGACCAGGAAATCGTCCTGCGACAGCTCGGCCATCAGGTAGGAAAATATGCCGGCTGCGATGATGAATCCGACCGGTGCGCCAAGTTGTCCCAACATCGCGTACCATCCACGCTTGTGTTCAGGAGCGTTCAGCGCGAGCAGCGAAGGCAGGCCGTCCCAGGTCCCGCCGAGCGCGAAACCCTGGCCCAGGCGCAGGATGGCGAGCGAAATGATGGCCCATTCGCCCCAGCGCGAGTAGGTCGGCAGGGCGGAGACGGCGACGGTGGCCGTACCGAGCATGAACAGGGCGATGGTCAGTTTGATTTCGCGGCTGAAGTGGCGCTGGATGGCCATGAAGATGACGGTGCCGATCGGCCTTGCAATATACGCAAGGGCGAAGATGGCGAAGGAGTACAGGGTTCCCTCGAGGCGGTCGGCAAACGGGAAGAACACCGCCGGGAATACGAGCGCGGAAGCGATCGCGTAGACGAAGAAGTCGAAGTATTCCGAGGCTCGCCCGATGACCACGCCGACGGCGATGTCACCCGGGGCGATGGCCGTATCGCGGGAATTGATGTTACGGGCACCGCTGTTTGGCGCGGTGATCGGAGCGGCGGCTGCGTCGCCGTACGTCGTGGTGTTCTGCTGCATATTTCGTCTCCTTTGGTCTCGATGACACTTTTGGGCCTGGGCCCCTTCAGGATGAAACGTCGACAACAAAAGCGCGAAGGGTGGGACAAAACGTCCAATCGCCAAACGTGCACCGTTGGCGTTACATTAGCATGTTATCTTTCCCATGTAACGTAAAACACAAGCATGATTCCTAAGACCGTAAGTCGCGGATTGCTTCTCACACCCCTGCTGGCGGCCCTTGCCGGCTGCAATACGGTGGTGATGAACCCGTCCGGTGACATAGCAAAGCAGCAGGCGCATCTGATCATCGTCTCGGTGGTCCTGATGTTGTTGATTATCGTACCGGTGCTGATCCTCGTTGTCTGGTTCGCCCGTAAATACCGCGCCAGCAATACCGAAGCCGAGTACCTGCCGGACTGGGACCACTCGACCAAGCTCGAACTGGTGATCTGGGGCGCACCGCTCCTGATCATCATCGTGCTGGGCCTGGTGACCTGGATCTACACCCACAAGCTCGACCCCTACCGTCCGCTCGACCGCCTCGCCGAAGGCCGTC
This sequence comes from Massilia sp. 2TAF26, assembly GCF_052115005.1. Classification (NCBI taxonomy): domain Bacteria; kingdom Pseudomonadati; phylum Pseudomonadota; class Betaproteobacteria; order Burkholderiales; family Oxalobacteraceae; genus Massilia; species Massilia sp. 2TAF26. The sequence goes on along the minus strand of NZ_JBFRFV010000006.1, from coordinate 162,714 downwards.
CGATCCCCGCAACCGCCAAGCCGCTCGTGGTGCAGGCCGTCGCCATGGACTGGAAGTGGCTGTTCATCTATCCGGAGCAGGGCATCGCCACCGTGAACGAACTGGTGGTCCCGGTCGACGTGCCGGTGCGCTTCAAGATCAGCGCGACCTCGGTCATGAATGCGTTCTACGTTCCCGAACTGGCCGGCATGATCTACGCGATGCCGGGCATGGAGACCGCGCTGAATGCGGTGCAGAACAAGCCGGTGCAGTCGGTCGGCATCTCGTCCAACTACAGCGGCGCCGGCTATTCGGACATGAAGTTCGGCTACCGCGGCGTGCCGCAGGCCGATTTCGACGCCTGGGTCCAGCAGGTCAAGAGCACCGGCACCGCCAAGCTCGACCGCACCAACTACCTGGTGCTGGAGAAGCCGAGCATCAAGGATCCGGTCCGCCACTATGGCGGCGTCGATGACGACCTCTACTATCGCATCCTGAACCGCTGCGTCGCCGACGGCGCCGTCTGCATGGACAAGATGATGATGGACGACGCCCGCAAGGCGCGCGAGATGGCGATGAACCGGATGCCCCAACACGCGGCAGCGACCCGCCTGGCCCAGGCCAACAACGGCGAAGTCTGCACCACGCCCGATGAATCTGTGAAGAAGAAGTAAATCATGCACGAGCAATTTGACTTAGCGAAGTTGATCTTCGGTCGGCTCAGCTGGGAAGCGATTCCCTACCACGAGCCGATCCTGATCGCTACCTTTATCGCGGTGATCCTGGGCGGCATCGTCGTCCTGGGAGCGATCACCAAATTCAAGCTGTGGGGCTATCTCTGGAGCGAGTGGTTCACCAGTATCGACCACAAGAAGATCGGCATCATGTACATGATCCTCGGTCTGATCATGTTCCTGCGCGGCTTTGCCGACGCGCTGATGATGCGCGCCCAGCAGGCGTTCTCGTTCGGCGATTCGCACGGCTTCCTGCCGCCGCACCACTACGACCAGGTCTTCACCGCCCACGGCGTGATCATGATCTTCTTCGTGGCGATGCCGCTGGTGACGGGCCTGATGAACTACGTGGTGCCGCTGCAGATCGGCGCGCGCGACGTCGCCTTCCCGTTCCTGAACAACTTCTCGTTCTGGATGACCACCATGGGCGCCGTGCTGGTGATGGCCTCGCTGTTCGTCGGCGAATTCGCCCGCACCGGCTGGCTGGCCTATCCGCCGCTGTCCGGCATCCTGGCCAGCCCCGACGTCGGGGTCGACTACTACATCTGGTCCCTGCAGATCGCGGGTGTGGGTACGCTGCTGTCCGGTATCAACCTGGTGGTCACCATCGTCAAGATGCGCGCCCCCGGCATGGAACTGATGAAGATGCCGGTGTTCACCTGGACCGCACTGTGCACCAACATCCTGATCGTGATGGCCTTCCCGATCCTGACCGCCACCCTGGCGATGCTGGGCCTGGACCGTCTGTTCGACACCCACTTCTTCACGAACGAACTGGGCGGCAACGCCATGATGTACGTGAACCTGATCTGGATCTGGGGCCACCCGGAGGTGTACATCCTGATCCTGCCGGCCTTCGGCATCTTCTCGGAAGTCGTCGCGACCTTCTGCAACAAGCGCCTGTTCGGCTACACCTCGATGGTGTACGCGACCTGCGTGATCATGGTCCTGTCCTACCTCGTGTGGCTGCACCACTTCTTCACGATGGGCTCGGGCGCGAGCGTGAACTCGTTCTTCGGCATCACCACGATGATCATCTCGATCCCGACCGGCGCCAAGCTGTTCAACTGGCTGTTCACCATGTACAAGGGCCGCATCCGCTATGAACTGCCGATGATGTGGACCGTGTCCTTCATGATCACCTTCACCATCGGCGGCATGACCGGCGTGATGCTGGCGGTCCCGCCGGCCGACTTCGTGCTGCACAACTCGCTGTTCCTGATCGCCCACTTCCACAACGTCATCATCGGCGGTGTGCTGTTCGGCCTGTTCGCCGGCGTGAACTACTGGTGGCCGAAGATGTTCGGCTACAAGCTGGACCGTACCTGGGGCGTGCGCTCCTTCTGGCTGTGGTCGATCGGCTTCTGGGTCGCCTTCACCCCGCCGTACATCCTGGGCTTCATGGGCGTGACCCGCCGCGTGAGCCACTTCGACGATCCGTCGATCCACTGGCTGTTCCAGGTTTCGCTGCTGGGCACCCTGATGATCGCCGCCGGTATCGCCTGCCTGCTGATGCAAGTCTTCGTTTCGGTCCGCGACCGCAAGAAGCTGCGCGACGTGACCGGCGACCCGTGGGACGGCCGTACCCTGGAATGGGCCACCTCGTCGCCGCCGCCGGCCTACAACTTCGCGTTCACCCCGGTCGTGCATGACAACGACACCTGGGCCGACATGAAGAAAGCCGGCTACAAGCGCCCGCTGAACGGCTTCGTGCCGATCCACATGCCGGCCAACACCTGGGCAGGTCCGGTGATCCCGATGATCACCTTCGTGCTCGGTTTCGGCATCATCTGGCACATGTGGCTGCTGGTGGCACTGTCCTTCGTTGCGACGATCGCCGTGACCATCTACCACACGTTCAACTACAAGCGTGACTACTACATCCCCGCGGAAGAAGTGGCACGTACGGAAGAAGCCCATACCCGACTGCTGGAAGCCCATGTCTGACATTAATACCAACACCGTCAGCGCCACCGGCGCCGACATCAGCTCACGCTACTACGTGCGCGAGCATCACCCGGAAAACGGCACCCTGCTCGGTTTCTGGATCTACCTGATGAGCGACTGCCTCATCTTCGCCTGCCTGTTCGCGACCTATGCAGTCCTGGGCCGCAACTACGCGGGCGGCCCGTCGGGCGCCGAGATCTTCGAGCTGCCGCTGGTGGCCATCAACACGGCCTTCCTGCTGTTCTCGTCGATCACCTACGGCTTCGCGATGCTGGCTGCGCAGAAGAAAGACCTGGGCAAGACCCAGCTCTGGCTGGCCATCACCGGCGTGCTGGGCGCCTGCTTCCTGGGCCTGGAACTGTACGAGTTCTCGCACCTGATCCACGAGGGCTTCGGCCCGTGGCGTTCGGGCTTCCTGACCGCGTTCTTCTCGCTGGTCGGCACCCACGGCCTGCACGTGACCTTCGGTATCGTGTGGCTGGTCACGCTGATGGTCCAGGTCGGCAAGCACGGCATCACCGGTGCCAACTACCGCCGTCTCGCCTGCCTGTCGATGTTCTGGCACTTCCTGGACGTCGTCTGGATCGGCGTATTCACCTTTGTCTACCTGATGGGAGTTCTGCCATGAGCGATCACCACACCCACGCTCACGGCCATGACGACCACGCGCACGGCCACGGCATCGACCACCACGACCACATGGAAGCCCACGGCAGCCTGAAGGATTACTCGATCGGTTTCATCCTGTCGGTGATCCTGACCGCGATCCCGTTCTGGCTGGTGATGACCCACCAGCTGGCGCCCGGCACCACCAAGGCCGTGATCCTGGCCTTCGCCGGGGTCCAGCTGGTCGTGCACATGATCTACTTCCTGCACATGAACTCGAAGTCCGAGGGCGGCTGGAACATGATGGCGATGCTGCTCACCGTCATCCTGCTGTTCATCGTGCTGACCGGTTCGATCTGGGTCATGTACCACATGAACGCCAACATGATGCCGAACATGGGCAACGATGGCTCCGCCGTGCACGGCATGCACGACATGCAATAAGCAGTAGATGCAAGTAAACGATCAGTCAGCGGGGTCCGGCCATCCGGCGCCTGGCGCTCCGGCGGCCGGTACCGCCCGGAAGGCCCCGCGCATCATCCTGGGAATCCTGGCGCTGCTGCTGATCGTGCTGTTCGCAGGTCTGGGCACCTGGCAGGTCTACCGCCTGCAATGGAAACTGGACCTGATCGCCCGCGTGAACGCACGCGTGCACGCCGCCCCGGTGGCGCCGCCGCCAAGCGCGCGCTGGGAAGGCATCACCGCCGACTCCGACGAATACCGCCGGGTACAGGTCGCCGGCACCTATCTCTACGAATACACGACGCCGGTCCAGGCGCTCACCGAGCAGGGCAGCGGCTATTGGCTGCTGACGCCTCTGTGCACCGCGGACGGCCACGTCATCCTCGTCAACCGCGGCTTCATTCCCGCCGAACCCGGCGCGCGCACCCGCTACGCGCCGCGCAAATCCGAGGGCTATCCCTGCGCCACCAATGCCGGCGGCGCGGTCCAGCTGGTCGGCCTGCTGCGCATCAGCGAGAAGGGCGGTGCCTTCACCCGCTCCAACGATGCCGCCGCCAACCGCTGGTACTCGCGCGACGTGGCCCGGATCGCGGCCGCGCGCGGCCTTCCCAGCTCGCTCACGGCGCCGTTCTTCATCGACGCCGCCGCCGGCCAGAACCCGCCCGGCTCGCCCGACCAGCCGCAGGGCGGCCTCACGGTCGTCGGTTTCCACAACAGCCACCTGGTCTATGCCCTCACTTGGTATGCTCTGGCCTTGATGGTGGCGGGCGCATGGTGGTACACCACGCGCGGCGCCGGATCGCGATCGGGCAAGACCGGGAATGATGACGACGACCACTGAGCTACTGAAGAACACCGCCGCCGACGTCGAATACGTCGCCGGCCACAAGAACATGCTGCAGCTGATCGAGCTGCGCTGGATCGCCGTCATCGGCCAGATCACCACGATCGCGGGCGCGATCCTGATCTTCGACGTCAAGCTGCCGCTGGTGCAGATGCTCGAAGTGCTTGCCTGCCTGATCGCCTTCAACGTCGCCAGCCACCTGCGCTGGCACGAACACCGTCCCGTCACCAACAACGAGCTGTTCCTGGCCCTGCTGGTCGACGTCGCCAGCCTGACCATGCAGCTCTACCTGTCGGGCGGCACCACCAATCCCTTCGCCTTCCTGTACCTGCTGCAGGTGATCCTGTCGGCGGTGCTGCTGGAAGCCTGGTCGACCTGGACCATCGTCGGCATCACGTTGCTGTGCCTGGCCGGACTATCCATCTTCGCCAAGCCGCTGGCGCTGCCCTTCGACCACGCCCGCGGCATCTCCAGCCTGTACGTGCAGGGCATGCTGATCTGCTTCGTGCTGAACGCCGCGCTGTTGGTGGTCTTCATCTCGCGCATCAGCAACACCCTGCGCGGCAAGGCGGCCCAGCTGGCGGCGCTGAACCAGCGCGCCGCCGAGGAAGAGCACATCGTGCGCATGGGTCTGCTGGCCTCGGGCGCGGCCCACGAACTCGGCACCCCGCTGGCGACCCTGTCGGTGATCCTCGGCGACTGGAAGCGCATGCGCGAGTTCAAGTCGAATCCGGACCTGCTGGCCGAGATCGACGAGATGCAAACCCAGCTCAAGCGCTGCAAATCCATCGTCAGCGGGATATTATTGTCGGCAGGGGAAGCGCGCGGCGAATCGGCGATCCGCACCACGATCCGCGACTTCCTCGACGACCTGGTCGAGGACTGGCAGGACAGCCGCCCGGTACGCGCCTTCGACTACGTGAACCGCATCGAGCAGGACCTGCCGGTGGCCTTCGACGAAGCTCTCAAGCAGATGATCGACAATGTGCTCGACAACGCGCTGGAAGCCTCGCCCGACTGGGTGCAGCTGGAAGCCGAGGTCGAGAACGGCATCCTGGTGCTGTCGGTGCTGGACCGGGGGCCGGGCTTCACGCCGGCCATGCTGGTCAACTACGGCAAGCCCTATCATTCCACCAAGGGCCGGCCGGGCGGCGGCCTGGGCCTGTTCCTGGTGGTGAACGTGGCGCGTACCCTGGGCGGCACGGTGGCGGTGACCAACCGGGCGGAGGGCGGGGCCAAGGTTACGCTGACCCTGCCATTGAAGGCGATCGCCCTCGCCAACGAGTGAAGACGACAAGAACACGAACATGTCCAGTATCGAAGAACTTGAAGATATCGAAGACCGCCTGCTGCTGATCATCGAGGACGACGACGCCTTCGCGCGCACCCTCGGCCGCTCCTTCGAGCGGCGCGGCTACCGGGTGCTGCACGCGCCGGGCCTGGAGGAGGCCGAGGCGCTGCTGAAGGAGCACAGCCCCGGCTATGCGGTGGTTGACCTGAAGCTGAAGGGCAACAGCTCCGGCCTGGCCTGTGTGCAGATGCTGCATGCCCATGACGACGAGATGCTGATCGTGGTCCTGACCGGCTTCGCCAGCATCGGTACCGCGGTCGAGGCGATCAAGCTGGGGGCCAGCCAGTACCTGGCCAAGCCGTCCAATACGGACGACATCGAAGCGGCCTTCGGCCACGTGGCCGGGAATACGGAGCTGGAGCTGACCAAGCGCTCGACCTCGATCAAGACCCTGGAGTGGGAGCACATTCACGCGGTGCTGGCCGAGACCGATTTCAATATCTCCGAGGCGGCCCGGCGGCTGGGGATGCACCGGCGGACGCTGGCGCGGAAGCTGGAGAAGCAGCGGGTCAAATAGTGTGTCCCGTCGTTCCCGCTTTCGCGGGAAGTCGGGTCGGGCAATGCCCGGCGCGACGAACTAGACGTTCAACACCACCGCCTTGCTATCCGCCCCTACCTTGGGCACCGCGATATCCGCACCGCGCGCCAGCTTCACCACCGTCCCCATGAAGCCGGATACGTCGAAGGCCACCTTGGCCAGCATCGGAATCGCATCCTTCACCGGCGCCATCCGCACCAGCTCCATCGGGTTCATGCCGGCCTGCGACGCCATCGCCTTGCCCTGGCGGCCCAGGTCGGCGGCCTGCAGGGCGCCGATCGCGAAATTCAGCAGGGCCTGGCCGATCAGTTTCTTTTTTTCGCCGTCCAGCGCGGCCATGCGTTTTTCCATGTCGCCGGAATCGATCAGGCGCTTGGTCTCGCTGGCTTCCGCATCGTACAGGGCGCTGTAGCGGGCCGCGCGTTCCTTCGGGTCGGACAGCTGCGCGATCGCGGCCAGGGCGGCGCGCTTGGCGCTCAGTTGTTCTTCGTTGGCGAAGGCGGCGTTGATCGCGGTGACCGAACGGCCGGCGATCTCCGACAATTCGGCGCTCTTGCGCACGAAGCCGTCGACGTCGTAGGCGTCGGCGCCGGCCAGCGGATTCGCGCCGCCGGCCAGCATGCCGCCGATGGTGCTGGCCAGGCCGCCGAGGGCGGACAGCTGGGCGTGGGCGGCGTTCATCGAGAGCAGGCAGGCGCCTGCGGTAAGCATTGCGGCGATCCGGGAAGCGGTGCGGGTCATGGTGTCCTCGTTCATTGTCCGATATTCGGGAGCTGCGATGGCTGCACGATATCTCCCGTCGGTACGCATGACAATGCACCGGACGCCGCTTCCCCCACAGGTGGGGCCGCTTGTTGCCGGGCTCAGAGCTGGCGGATCCGCACCAGCTCCGGCCGCGCGATGCGCAGGTAATCGCCGGCGTCGAGGACCATCGAGGCATCCAGCCGGCCGGCGTTGAAGGCGATCTCGCGATAGCGTTCGAACAGATCGGGATCCGCCACCAGCTGCAGCTCGGAGTGGAAGGAGAAGGGTGGAATCGCGCCGAGGACGCAGCCGGTCATGACGGCGATCTCCCTCGGGCTCATCAGGCTGGCGCGCCTGGCGCCGAAGTGCGCGGCGAGGGCGGCCAGGTCGAGCTGGCGGTCGGCGGCCAGCACCGCCAGCACGTGCTTCGCCGGCGCATCCGGTATCTGCAGCTTGCAGGCCATGGCCTTGGCGCCCTGGCCGACCTCCGTGCCGCGGATGCGGGCGACTTCTTCGGACTTGCCGGCGGCCGGGTGCTCGATGACCCGGTAGCCGGCCGCGCCGGCGTCGAGCAGCGCGACCAGTTTGAGGAAGACGGGCGTGGGGCCGACGCCGGGCGGAGTCGATAATTCAGTCATGCGGATGCCGTTTGAAAGAGTGGTTCGGAGGGGAGGAGAGCATCGAGTTCACGCGCGAGTTCGGCCTCGAGTTCGCGATGCGAGCCCACCACACGCCAGGCGCCGTCGAAGGGATAGCCGGCCAGCAGCGTGCTGCGCAGGACGATGCAGCGCAGGCCGGCGGCGCGGGCGGCGGCCAGCCCGCGCGGCGAATCCTCGACCGCGACGCAGTCCTCGGCGCGCAGGCCAAGCTTGTCCAGCGCATGCAGGTAGGCGTCCGGATGCGGCTTGGGCCGCTGGCCGTCCGCGCGGGCGACGATGTGGCCGATGTGGTCGAGGGCCTTGCCGGCGCGGTGGGCGAGTTCGATGTGTTCTGCAAACGAGGCGGTCACGATGCACATCGGTACGCGCCGCGCCAGACGCGCCAGCATCGCTTCGACGCCCTCGAAGCACAGGCCCGGCGCATCCGACAGCAGTTGTGCGTAGCAGTCGTCGCGGGCGGTACGGACTTCCGCGATCCTTCTGTCGTCGTAGCCGCGGGCGCGCAGCACGTGCCAGGCGCCGTGGTTCCGTTCGAGGTACCAGGCCACGTATTGCGCGTGGGTGAGGGCCAGGCCGTGGGCCTCGAGGACGCGGCGGTTCGCTTCGAAGAACAGGCGCTCGGTGTCGCACAGGACGCCGTCGTTGTCCCACAGGATTGCCTTGATCATTGCCTGCTGATGTCGTTGTAGGCGGTGGCGCGCGAGATGCCCAGGTGGGTAGCGGCGATCTCCATGGCGCGCCGGATCTCGAGGAAGCCGCCGGCCTTCAGCTCGCGCATCAGCGCGCGGCGCTCGTCGGCCTTCAGGAGCTGAGGCGACGATGCCAGGCTGGCCGCGTACTGGTCGATGCGGCGCCGGATCGCCTCGGCGTTGGCCGGATCGAGGGATTCCTGCAGCGGCGAGGCATCGGTGGCGGTGAACTGTTCGAGCGCGTTCCGCATCGAGCGGAACAGGGTCAGGTCGACGTTCAGGCAGAGGGCCGCAACGTAGCGGCCATCGGCGTCCCTGATGCCGATCGAGGTGCTCTTGGCGGGGCGGCCGTCGGCGAACTGGTTGGTGTAATTCGCCAGGATCTGCGGATAGTCCGGGTCGGCAATGCGCGCCAGGCCCAGCTCCGTGGCGGGGTCGCTGGCGGCGCGGCCGGACAGGTTGTTGTGGATGGCGAGCACGGCATGCTGGGGATCGCGCAGGTCGTGCACGACCACCTCGCAGAAGGGCGCGAAGGTCTGGGCGAGGCCGGCGGCAATCTGCCGGACCTGTTCGATCAGCGAGGCCTGGGTCTCGGATGGCTTGGGCATCTCAGGCACGGTCCGGGCCCTTGAGGTAGTTGTCCTTGACGCGCACATAGTGCTCGGCCGAATAGCGCAGGTAGGCGATCTCGGCCTCGGTCAGGGCGCGGACCTTGACGGCCGGTCGTCCTATATACAGGAATCCACTTTCCAGTATTTTGTTCGGCGCCACCAGACTGCCGGCGCCGATCATCACGCGGTCCTGCACCACGACGTCGTCCATCACGATGCTGCCCATGCCGATCAGGCATTCGTTGCCGATCCGGCAGCCGTGCAGGATCACCGAGTGGCCCACGGTGACGTAGTCGCCGATGACGAGCGGCGAGCCGTCAGGCTTCATGGTCGACCGGTGCGACACGTGGCCCATCGCGAAGTCCTGGACGTTGCTGCAGCGGCCGATCACGATGTCGTTGACGTCGCCCCGCAGCACGGTGTTGCACCATACCGAGGAATCCGCGCCGAGCCGGACATTGCCGATCACCTGGGCGGATGGGTGGACGTAGGCGCGCTCGTCGAGGGCGGGGAAGGCGTCGAGGTAGTTCGAGAGTGGCATGTCCGGGCTGGCTGGAATAAATGTCTAAGTCCGGACATTTTGCCAAATGTCGCCTTATACCGCAAGCCGGAATGAAAAACGGCAGACCGGAGTCCGCCGTTCGCAAGCTGAAACCAGCAAACCTTACCAGGTATATCCCACCTTGCCGTAGAAGAAGCGGCCATTGAAACCGTTCGGCGCCCACACGCTGTAGGGCTGGGTGCCGTTCACGTTCAGGTTGCCGCTAGCCGTCACTTGCGCCGGATAGCGGTTGGTCAGGTTGTCGATGCCCAGAGTCACGCGCCAGTTGCTGGCCACGCGCACGGAAGCCGAGACGTCCAGCACCCATTGCGGATCGTAGGTCTGGTCCAGCGCCACATTGTTCTGCGGGACGGTGAATTTTCCGTAACGCGTCACGTTGGCGTGGCCGCTCCATTGGCCGCGGGTGTAATCGCCCGCCAGGGTCAGCTTGTCCTTCGGCGAACCCACCGTGAGACGATTCACGGTCTGGCGGTCGGCCAGCACCAGGTTGGCGTTGGCCAGCACGGCCGGGGTGGCGGCCACGTGGCGGACTTCGTTGTCGTTGTGGTTGTAGGCCAGGGTGAAGTCGGCGCGCGCGCCCTGGGCCAGGTTCATGCGGTAGGTGCTGACCAGGTCCACGCCCTTGGTGCGGGTGTCGACGGCGTTGGTGAAATAGCGCGCCGCGCCGACGAAGATGCCGCGGTTCTGCAGCGCCGTGTTGAGGCCGGCGGCCGCGGCGCTGGAAAGCTGCAGGTTCGACGAGAAGATGATGCGGTCGTCGATGTCGATGCGGTAGAGGTCGACGGTGGTGGTCCAGTTGCGAATCGGCTGCCACTGGGCGCCGAAGCTCAGGTTGCGGGCGCGCTCGGGCTTCAGCGGCTGGGCGCCGAGGGCCTGGGCGGCGGCGCTGTTGACCGGGAAGGTGCCGGTTTCGATCGGCGTGTTCTGGCCGTTGATCACCAGGAAGTTGGTGGTCGTGATGGTGTAGTACTCCTGGGCCAGCGAGGGTGCGCGGAAGCCGTTCGACACCGTGCCGCGCAGCGCGAATGCCGGCGTGAAGGCGTAACGCGCCGAGGCCTTGCCCGAGGTCGTGTTGCCGAAGTCGCTGTAGCGCTCGTGGCGTACGGCCAGGGAGCCGGACAGCTTCTTGGTGATGTCGCCTTCCAGGTTCAGGTAGAGCGACTGGTTGTTGCGGCTGTTCTTGCCGGCGTTCTCGGGGCGGAAACCGGAGAAGCCCTGGGCGCCGCCGCCGAAGTAGGAATTCGGCTCGCCGGCGCCGATCTCATACGATTCGTGGCGGGCTTCAAGGCCCAGCGCCACCGTCAGCGGGCCGGCCATCATTGATACCGGAATGTCGCGCGCGACGTCCAGGTTGAACAGTTCCTGGGTCGAGCTCAGTTTGCCGGCGTAGAAGCTGGTCTGCGAGGGATTCGGGAAGCCGGCGCTCAGGTTGGTGGTGTTGTCGACGTCCAGGCTGAAGCGGTTGCGGCCGTAGTTCAGGCTCGCATCCCAGCGCCAGCCTGCCAGCTCGCCGCGCAGGCCGGTCACGACCGAGGAGTCGGTCGACTTGCTGTCTTCCAGCGGCAGGAAGCCTTCCGGGTAGAGCGCCGAACGCTGCACCGGTCTGGCGGCGTTGAACGGCGTGGTGTAGGCGGTGCGCCAGGTGGCGGCCGACGAGGTCTTGCGCTCGCCGTAGTTGGCGAAGGCGTACCAGTCGATGTCGTCGTTGATGGCGTACTGGCTGTTGACGAACAGGGTGCGCGGACGGCTGTCCGGATCGCCGTAGCGCTGGGTGATGGTGCCCTGGCGCGGACCGGCCTCGGGGCGCGGGTCGGCGAAAGCGCGGTTGGTCGGGTTGCGGTTGGCGGCTTCCAGGGCTACGCGCACCCAGCCTTTGTCGCCCAGCTTGAAGCCGGTCGAGCCGCGCACCGTGGTCTGTTCGCCGTCGCCCTTGTCGTATTCGCCGTACTGGATCTCGGCATCGCCGCCGTCGGCGCCCTTCTTGAGGATGATGTTGACGACGCCGGCGATGGCGTCCGAGCCGTATTGCGCGGCGGCGCCGTCGCGCAGCACTTCGATGTGGTCGATCGCGGCCAGCGGGATGGCGTTCAGGTCGACCGGGGCCGAGCCGCGGCCCAGGGTGCCGTTGACGTTCACAACGGCCGAGGTATGGCGGCGCTTGCCGTTCACCAGCACCAGGGTCTGGTCCGGCGACAGGCCGCGCAGCTGGGCCGGGCGCACGGCGTCGCTGGCGTCGGCGCCGGTCGGGTGGGGGAAGTTCATCGACGGCAGCAGGCGCGACAGCACGGTGGCCAGCTCGCTCGAGCCGGTGCTCAAGAGTTCCTTGCTGCCGATGACGTCGACCGGCGATTCGGTCTCGAGCGTGCGGCGGTTCAGCGAGCGGGTGCCGGTGACGACCACCGATTGCATCTGGCCGCCGGCATCGGCGGCGGTGTTGCCGGTATTGGCGGCGGCGCCGTCCTGGGCGCGGGCGGCGGGCAGGGCGGAGGCGATCAGGCTCAGGGCGAGCAGGGCGCGCGCGGGGTTCGAACGGGAATATTTGACGCTCATGTTCTTCTCATCAATGTTGCACAGCACAAAGGCTGGGAGGGTGGGGAGCTTAACAGGCTGAAAATTGGCTGACCAATAACGTTTCGGATTATGCTTATACTCAGATGGGATAAGCGCTAGATTGCATTAGGAAATCTTATGCATGGTGGGTGTGGTAAATTGTCAATTTTCCGTTTACCGAACGCCCATGTCATTTCAACGCTTTCCCCTGGCTGCCCTGAGTGCGGCCATCCTGGCCGGTTGCGCCGGCATGCAGCCGGCCGGCGAACGAGTGGAATCCGCCTTCGTGATCCTCGGCGACGACGGCATGGCGACGGCCCGCGCCATTACCACGGCGGCCAGCTGCCCGGCCATCCAGATCGACGGCAAATCCGCACCGATGGCGGTGCGCTCGCCCCTGTCGCCGATTCCGCCGCGGCCCCAGGCCGGCGAGGCGAAGGATCGCCCTGTGGCCGTGTCGTCGCCGGTGCAGAGCTGCGAAACGCCGCTGCCGGCGGGTGCACGCAGCGTGCTGGTGGCCGGCCGCGCGCTGCCGCTGCCGGTGCCCGAGCCGAAACGCATCGTGGTGATCGGCGACACCGGCTGCCGCCTGAAGGGCAAGGAATTCCAGGACTGTAACGATCCGGAAGCCTTCCCCTTCGCCAGGGTCGCCGCCAGCGCGGCCGCCTGGAAGCCGGACCTGGTGATCCACGTCGGCGATTTTCACTACCGCGAAGACCCCTGTCCGGCCGACCGCCCGGGCTGCGCCGGCAGTCCCTTCGGCTATGGCTGGGATGCGTGGAAGGCCGACTTCTTCGCCCCGGCGACGACCCTGCTGAAGGCGGCGCCCTGGGTGGTCGCGCGCGGCAACCACGAGAACTGTGCGCGTGGCGGCCAGGGCTGGTGGCGCTTCCTCGATCCGCGCCCACTGCGCCCGGAATCGAGCTGCGACGATCCGGCCAGGGACGAGACCGGCGACTATACCGACCCCTACACCGTGCCGCTCGGCGGCGACGCCCAGCTGCTGGTGTTCGACAGCGCGAATACGAGCTATAGAGGCTTCAAGCCCGGCGACGTCCGGATCGAGAAATATTCCGACACCTACCGCAAGATCGAGGCGCTGTCGTCGAAAGCCCGCCACACCATCGCGGTCGACCACCACCCGCTGTACGGCTTCGGCGCCACCGAGGACAAGAAGACCGGCGCGATCAGCCTGTTCGGCGGCGACGCCGGCCTGATCCAGGCCTTCGGCGCCATCCAGCCGCGGCTCTTGCCGGCCAATGTCGACGTCCTGCTGTCGGGCCACGTCCACCTGTGGGAGCAGGTCAGCTTCTCGTCCGATCATCCGACCCAGTTCGTCAGCGGCTTCGCCGGCACCGCCGAGGACATCGTGCCGCTGCCGGTCAGGGTCGCGCCGGGCACCACCCCGGCGCCGGGGGCCATCGTCGAGTCCATGAGTTCCTGGATCGACGGCTTCGGCTTCATGACCATGGAAAGGACGGGCCCGCAGCGCTGGTCGGTGGTGATCCACGATCGTGACGGCAAGGAACGGAATACCTGCAGCGTCGAGGGACGCCGTTCGCACTGTGCGCTGCCGCAGGTGCCGCGCATGGTACAACACTGAGCTTTTCTGTAATGCAAGATGTATTTGCTCAAATGTGATTGCCTGCAACACATAATTTATGTCACAATTGGAGTGTGAGCGGGGCGGTCGGCGCTGAGCCGGCCCGTCTTCGTGATCAGCGATGAGGATACTTTGTATCTCTTCAGCTCCCGGCTGGCCCGGGAGCTTTTTTTCCCTGGTTGCCCGCTCCACCGTACCGACGGAGGAGGGTATATGAACGAGTTGATTTCCGCCGCCGCCCAGCTGGCCTGGCCCCTGGCCCTGGTGGTGTCCTGGATGGCGGGCGAACTGGCGCACCGCTGGACCGGCATCCCCCGCATCAGCATCTACGGCCTGGCCGGTTTCCTCGCCGGTAACCTGGCGCTCGAAGTACAAGGTCCGATCGACCATTCTCCCTATCTGCTGTTCGCCAGCCTGGCCTTCGGCCTGGTGCTGTTCGAACTCGGCTACCGCATCAACCTGCGCTGGCTGCGCGCCAATCCCTGGATCCTGGCGACCTCGCTGCTCGAATCCGGCCTGACCTTCATCGCCGTCTACCTGGCCTCGACCTGGTTCGGCGCGCCGCCGATCAGCTGCGGCCTGCTGGGCGCGCTGGCGATGGCGACCTCGCCGGCTGGCCTGCTGCGGGTGCTGAACGAGCAGGGCGCCGGCGGCCAGGTGAGCGAACGCGCGATGCACCTGGCGGCCCTGAACTGCGTGGCCGCCGTGTTCGTGTTCAACCTGATCGTCGGCGTCAAGGTGTTCCAGACTTCGGGCGACCTGCTGCATGCGGCCGGCTCCAGCCTGCTGGTGCTGGCGGTGTCCGGCCTGCTGGGCGCCATCGCCGGCACCCTGGTGCCGCTGTGGCTGAGGAGCGTCGGCGGCAAGGATGCCACGCTCACCTTCGCGCTGGCGGTGCTGCTGGTGGTGGCCGCCACCCACGTGCTGAAACTGTCGCCGGTGCTGGCGGCGCTGTGCTTCGGCCTCGCCGCCCGCCACCGCCGCAGCGCCCTCGGCGTCACCCAGCGCAACTTCGGCGCCCTCGGCGACATCCTGTCCGTGCTGCTGTTCGTGTTCGCGGCCTCGACCCTGACCTGGCAGAATGCCAGGGAGGGCATGGTGCTCGGCCTGCTGGTGGTGCTGGTGCGGATGGTGGTCAAGGTGGGGGTGTGCGCCGCGCTGGCCCGTCCGTCCGGGATTTCGGTGCGCAAGGGTGCGCTGTCCGGCCTGGCGCTGGCGCCGGTGGCGGTGTTCACCGTGCTGATGATCGAGCAGACCCGGCGCCTCGGCGTCGAGTTCAACTACAGCCTGGCGCCGCTGACCGCGATGGCCCTGGTGCTGCAGGTGTTCGGTCCCATCATCACCCAGCGCGCGCTGGTCTGGGCCGACGAAGCCCATCAACACAAGGAGGTTTGAATGACCTTGGGACCCTTTGCAACCTCGGAATCCCTGACCATGGGGGTGGAGCTCGAGCTCCAGCTGGTCAGCCTGTCCGACTTCGACCTGGTGCCGGCCTCGCCGGACATGCTGGACCTGCTGGCGCGCGCGCCTTTTCCGGGCAATGTCACGCCCGAGATCACGCAGAGCATGATCGAGATTAACAGCAGCGTACACTGCGGCCACGAGGGCCTGGTGGCCCAGCTGCGCGAGATCCGCGACACCCTGCTGGCGGCGGGCGACCGCCTCAACGTCGGCGTCTGCGGCGGCGGCACCCATGCCTTCCAACAATGGTCGGACCGGCGCATCTTCTCCAAGCCGCGCTTCCAGGAAGTGTCCCAGCTCTATGGCTACCTGGCCAAGCAGTTCACGGTGTTCGGCCAGCACGTGCACATCGGCTGCCGCTCCGGCGACGAAGCCATGTACCTGCTGCACGCGCTGAACCGCTATGTGCCGCACTTCATTGCGCTGTCCGGCTCATCGCCTTTCCTGCAGGGCTCCGATACCAGCTTCCAGTCGGCCCGCCTGAACTCGGTGTTCGCCTTCCCGCTGTCGGGCAGGGCGCCGTTCCTGCTGAGCTGGAACGCCTTCGCCGAGGACTATTTCGAGCGCATGGCCGGCACCGGCATCGTGAAGAGCATGAAGGATTTCTATTGGGACCTGCGGCCCAAGCCCGAGTACGGCACCATCGAGCTGCGCGTCTGCGATACCCCGCTGTCGGTCGAGCGCGCCGCCGCGCTGGCCTGCTACCTGCAGGCGCTGTGCCGCTACCTCCTGGCCGGCAACGAACCGGCGCCGCGCGAGGACGACTACCTGGTCTACAACTACAACCGCTTCCAGGCCTGCCGTTTCGGCCTCGACGGCACCCTGGTGCACCCGCAGCGCCACGAACAGATGGTGCTGCGCGACGACATCCTGGCGACCCTGAAGCGCCTGGAGCCGGATTTCGAGGCCCTCGGCTCGACCGCCGCGCTGGCCCAGCTGCGCCGCGACATCGAGATGGGCAGCGACGCCGACTACCTGCGCCGGGCCTGGCGCGAAGGCGGCAGCCGCGAAGCCGTGGTCGACGCCGCGCTGGAGCGCTTCCGCCAGCCGGAGCCGGCGCTAGTCTGATGCGGCGTCAAAGCTGCTGGGACAGCGGGACCTTGGCGCTGGCTTCGTCGGCTTCGAGCATGGCGATCAGCTTGCCGAGGTCGGCTTCCAGGCGGTCGAGGGTGGCCGGGTCGAGGCTGGACAGGGCGTCGGGCAGCACGCCGGCGAAGGGCAGGGGCGCGCTGTTCAGCACCGTCTCGCCGTCCTGCGCGATGCGCAGGGCCACGCTGCGGCGGTCCATGCCTTCGCGCGCCGCCGTGACCAGGCCGCGCTCGGTCAGGCTCTTGATCAGGTTGCTGGCGGTGGACTGGTGGATGTCGAGCTCGCGGGACAGCTCGGTCACGCCGATGCCGGGGCGGCGCTGGATGACGGACAGCGCCCACAGCTGGGCGCCGCCGACGCCGGCTTCGCGCTCGACCTGTCGGAAATGGGTTTTGACCGAGTTGAAGACGACGCGGAACTGCCGCAGCACGCGGGTCGCGGGTGCGGGATCGTTGGGGTCGGCCGGATTGGCCGAAGTTGAAGAAGAGGACATGGACGAATGATAACGGAAAATTCACAAGCAGAGCCAGCGCCGTATCGCGGCGCCACAACCCGATGAGGCCGCCACGCAGCATGCGCGAGGCGTTGCGCCAGGAGCTTGCCGACTGGCGCCTGTGGTGGGCGCGCACCGTGGTGGTCGCGGCCGCCGTGGCCGCCGGCCTGACCGTGGTCGGCTTCACCTGGCTCGCCGAAACCGCCAGCCATTATTTCGGCGCCATGCGGGCGCTGGCCTGGTGGTCGCCGCTGCTGGCCGCGCCGGCCTGCGCCGCCGCCGTGGTGTGGCTCACGCGCCGCTTCGCACCGGGTGCGGCCGGTTCCGGCATCCCGCAAGTCATGGTAACCCTGGAAAAGGAAGTCGGCGAGGGCGAGCGCGGCCTGTTCGTGTCGCTGCGCCTGAGCGTGGCGAAGATCCTGCTGACCTCGGCCGGCCTGCTGGGCGGGCTGTCGCTGGGCCGCGAAGGTCCCTCGGTGCAGATCGCCGCCGGCATCATGCTGCAGGCGCGCCGCCTGATGGGCTCGGCAGCGCCGGTCGGCATCCACGGCCTCTTGGTGGCCGGCGGCGCGGCCGGCATCGCGGCCGCCTTCAATACGCCGCTGGGCGGCGTGATGTTCGCGATCGAGGAGCTGGCGCGGGCGCCGGAACGCCGCAGCAGCGGCCTGATCATCGCGGCGATCGTGCTGGCCGGCCTGGTGGCGGTGTCGGCCCACGGCAACGGCGCCTATTTCGGCGTGATCCACGCCGCCGCCCCCGGCCTCGGGCTGCTGTTGCCCGGCCTGCTGCTGGCGGTGCTGGCCGGCATTGCCGGCGGCCTGTTCTCGCGCCTGATGATCGCTTCGCTGTCCGGGCAGTCGCCGGACTGGTTCAGCCGCCAGCGGGCGCGCCGTCCGGTCCTGTTCGCCGCCGGCTGCGGGCTGGCGGTGGCGATCATCGGTGTCGTCACCGCCGGCGCCGCCTTCGGATCCGGCTACGGCTCGACCCGCACCATGGTCGAGGGAAGCGGGGCGATGCCGGTGGCCTACGCCCTGTTCAAGTTCCTGGCGACCTGGATCACGAGCTGGTCGGGCGTGCCGGCGGGTATCTTCGCGCCCTCGCTGGCGATCGGCGCGGCGATCGGCAACGATGTCGCCCTGCTGCTGTACGGTACCCAGGCCCCGGCCCTGATCGCGCTCGGCATGGTCGGCTTCCTGTCCGCCGCCACCCAGGCGCCGCTGACCGCGTTCATCATCGTGATGGAGATGGTCGACGGTCATGCGATGGTGCTCAGCCTGATGGCCTGCGCCCTGGTGTCCTTCGTGGTGGCGCGCGCGATCAGCCCGCCGCTGTACGCGACCCTGGCCGGGTTCCAGCTGGCGCGGATTCCCCTGGCGCCGGGCGAACAGCCGCGCAGCCTGGAACACCACTAGGCTCGTCCCGCCGGCGCAATCCGGCATGTGCGCGACACCATCCCTGCTACCATGAACCATGTCGTCATGGATCGCGCGCATCGGCCGCGTCCGCTTGCGGCCACCCGATATCGCCGCCGTCCTGACCTTGCTGGGCGGCGTGGCGATTGCTGTTGCCCTCGCCGCCGGACTGCATGAGGCCGAGCGCGAGCGCGCCCATGCCGAATTCCTGCAGCGCGCCGAAACCCATTACGCCGCCGTCGCCGACAGCTTCGGCGACGTGCTGGTCGTGTTGCAGGCCAGCAACGCCCTGTTCGAATCGATCGGTGCGGTCGGCAGCGACCAGTTCGGCGCCTTCATCCGTCCGTTGCTGCGCAGCCACCCCTACCTGGACGCAGTGGCCTTCCACCGCCTTGTCAACGATGGCCAGCGGGCGCGGTACGAAGCCGAGCTGGGCCGGCGCCAGCCCGGCTTCCGCATCCTCGAGCGCGGTCCGGCCGGCCTGAGCGCGGCCGGTGTGCGTTCTCGTTACCTGGTGGCCGAATACGTCGAACCGCTCAACCGCTACGAAGACGCGCTCGGCTACGACAGCCTGTCGACCGCGCCGCGCGCCCGCGCCTTCGACGACGCCGTCGACAGCGGCCAGCCGACCGCCAGCGTCCTGGTGCCGCTGCTGCGCGACCGCGCCCGCCTGGGGGCGGCGCTGGTGATGCCGGTCTACCGCGGCGGCGTGATGCCGCCGAGCATAGGCGGGCGCCGCGCCAGCGTCATCGGCGATACCGCGGTGATCGTCGACGTCGCCGCCCTGGTCGGCAGGGCCTTGGCGAACGCCAACCTGCTGGGCCGCGCCGGCATGGCGGTCGAGCTGGACGGCATGGGGATGCGCGGCATGCGCACCGCCTTTCGCTGGGACCGGCTGGAACGGCGCGCGGTACCGGCCTGGCACGGCTGGCTGGGTGAGGAAATCTTTACGGTGCGCCATCCGTTCGAGCTGGCCGGCCAGCGCTGGGAACTGCGCCTGTCCGGGCGCTCGACCGAGATGCTCGGCGGCGCTGCGCCGCTGACGGTGCTCTTGCTGGGCACCTTGCTGAGCGCCGCGCTGGCGTCCTGGGTGCGCGGCCGATTCCGCCGCGCCGGCCGCGTCGAAGCGCTGGTTGTGAGCCGCACGGCCGATCTCCAAAACGCTCTCGGCCAGATGCACCTCTACCTGCGCGCGATCGAAGCCAGCGCCAATGCCATCATCCTGGTGAACGCGGCGCCGCCGGATTACCGCATCGAATACGTGAACCCCGCCTTCACCCGCATGCGCGGCTTCAGCGCCGCCGAAGCGGTCGGGCAGCGCCTGTTCGACGCCGCCGAGGCCGAACCGGACCAGGGCGCGGTGGCCGAGCTGCTGAACGCGATGCGCGAGCGCCGCGAAGCCCACGCCACCATGCGCCTGCGCTGCAAGGACGGGCGCGAACTGTATGCCGACGTGTATATCGCGCCGGTGTGGGAGGGCGGCGCCGAGCCTGGCCACTTCGTCATCACCCAGTACGACGTCAGCACGGCCAAGCGCTACGAGGCCGAGCTGGAGGTGAAGGCGCGCTACGACACCCTGACCGGCCTGGCCAACCGGGTGCTGCTGCAGGACCGCATCGAAGCGGCGATCGCGCTCGCCGGGAGCGACGCCGCCGTGTGGGTTGCGGCGCTCGACCTCGACCACTTCAAGTACGTCAACGACACCCTCGGCCACGGCGCCGGCGACGAGATGCTGAAAGTGGCCGCGGCGCGCCTGCAGAAGGCGGTCGGGCGCGCCGACACGGTGGCGCGCACCGGCGGCGACGAGTTCGTGCTGGTGCTGCCCGGCCGCGCCGACGAGAGCGAGGCCGAGGCCACCATGCACGCGGTGCTGGAGGCGCTGGCCGAACCGTTGCGCCTGCACGGCCAGGAGCTGGTGATGACCGGCAGTGCCGGGCTGGCGGCCTGGCCGGCCGACGGCCACGACGCCCCCACCCTGGTCCAGCATGCCGAGGTGGCGATGTACCGCGCCAAGGACCTCGGCCGCAACGCGGTGCAGTTCTATACCCCGGCCATGAATGCGCGCGCCCGCGAGCGCATGGCCCTGGAAGGCGCCCTCCGCAGGGCCCTGCAGCAGGGCGAGTTCGAGCTCTACTACCAGCCCCAGGTCGACCTCGAAACCGGCTGGGTGGTCGGGCTGGAGGCCCTGATCCGCTGGCGCCACCCGAGCCTGGGCATGGTGAGGCCCGACCGTTTCATCCACCTGGCCGAGGAGACCGGCCTGATCGTGCCGATCGGCGCCTGGGTGCTGCGCACCGCATGCCGCCAGAGCCGCGCATGGCAGCACGCCGGCTACGGCCCGCTGCGCATCGCCGTCAACCTGTCGGCGCGGCAGTTCGCCCAGCCCGGCCTGGTGTGCGACATCGCCCGGGTGCTGGAGGAGACCGGCCTGTCGCCGCACTGCCTGGAAATCGAGCTCACCGAGAGCCTGGTGATGGAGGACGTCGAGGGCGCGATCCGCACCATGGGCGAGATCAAGGCCATGGGCGTCAAGCTCTCCATCGACGACTTCGGCACCGGCTATTCCAGCCTGTCCTACCTGCGCCGCTTTCCGGTGGACGTGCTGAAGATCGACCGTTCCTTCGTGCGCGACATCACCAGCAGCGAGGACGACGCCGCCATGGTGGCCATCATCATCGAGCTGGCGCGCGGGCTGCGCATGCGGGTGATCGCCGAAGGGGTCGAGACCGAGGCCCAGCTCGATTACCTGAAGCGGCGCGGCTGCGACGAGGTGCAGGGCCATGTGTATGCACGCGCCGCGTCGGGCGAGGACGTCGAGGCCATGTTGAAGACGGGACGGCGCGTCGAGCCGCACGACGCCACGGCCTAGCGTCCGCTATGCGGCATGCCGCACCGTCGTCAAGCCCGCCCTCGGCTATACTTGCGGCGGTCATCAGAGAAGTTTCAGGAACACCACGTGGACGATCATAACAATAACGAAGAGCAGCAGAACCAGGAACCGATGGGCTATCCGGGCCTGGAGCGGCGCCGGCCGGGAGCCGTCGCGGCGCGCGCCCGCGCCCGTTACGCGCAAGTGAAGGCCGGCCTGATGGCGCGCCCGCCGCTGCAGCGCTGGCTGCTGATCGGCCTGTGGTCGGTGCTGGCCATCATCGTGGTGTTCGCCATCTACGTGGCGCTGCTGTTCCCGCTGACGCCCGGCATCGAGGACGTCAAGCAGGCGCGCGTGGCCCAGCCCACCGTGGTGCTGTCGAGCGACGGCCGCGAGCTGGCCAGCTTCGAGCAGGGCTTGCAGGAAAAGGTGAAGCTGTCGCAGATCTCGCCGAACGTCATCACCGCCCTGATCGCCACCGAGGACCACCGCTTCTACGAACACCATGGCGTCGACTTCACCCGCATCGCCGGCGCAGTGCTGGCCAACCTGAAGGGCGACGCCCAGGGCGGCTCGACCATCACCCAGCAGCTGGCGCGCAATATGTTCCCCGAGGAGATCGGCAGCAAGCGCAACCTGAACCGCAAGCTGAAGGAACTGATCACCGCCTTCAAGATCGAGAACACCTACAGCAAGACCGAGATCCTGGAAGCCTACCTGAACACGGTGCCTTTCCTGTACAACACCTACGGCATCGAGATGGCGTCGCGCACCTATTTCGACAAGCCGGCCGCGCAGCTGAGCGAAACCGAGGCCGCGACCCTGGTCGGCATGCTGAAGGGCACCGCCTACTACAATCCGGTGACCAACCCGGAGCGCTCGAAGGCGCGCCGCAACGTGGTGCTGGCGCAGATGATGAAGGCCGGCGCCTTCGACGAGAAGCGCTACGAGCAGCTGGCGAAACGGCCGCTGAAGGTGCGCTTCACGCGCCAGCAGGAGCGCAACGGCAAGGACGACCACTTCACCGCCTATGTGCGCCGCTGGCTGGTCGAGTGGGCCGACAAGAACGACGTCAACCTGCAGCAGGACGGCCTGGTGGTGCAGACCACCCTCGACTACGACCTGCAGCAGGAAGCCCGGCGCGCGGTCGAGCGCCAGGCCGATGCCCTGCAGGAGATCGCCGACGTCGACTGGGCCCATTCCTGGCCGGTCAACTCGACCTCGGCCCAGACCTATGCCGACATGCGCGGCAACGTCACGCCCTTCGACTATTTCTGGCAGTCGCATGGCGAGCTGCTGGACGCCTTCGTGCGCGAATCCGGCGAGTACAAGCATGCGGTGGAAGGCGGCGAGGCCCCGGCCGCGGCCCTCAAGCGCCTGAAGGCCGAGCGCGACTTCATGCGCCAGCTGAAGGCCGCCAAGTCGCGCCTGGAGGCCGGCTTCGTCGCCATGGACCCGACCACCGGCGAGGTCAAGGCCTGGGTCGGCAGCCGCAACTTCCAGCGCGAGCAGTTCGACCACGTCAACCAGGCGAGCCGCCAGCCGGGTTCCACCTTCAAGCCCATCGTCTACGCGGCCGCGCTGGAACGCGGCATCACGCCCGACCATCCCTACCTGGACGCGGTGACGACCATCCGCGGCCCCAACGGCTTCACCTGGCGCCCGACCGACAACAGCGGCACCACCGGCCGCCGCCTGACCATGCGCGACGGCCTGGTGTACTCGAAGAACACCATCACGGCCCAGGTGATGCAGGACGTGGGCGTGGCGCCGATCGTCAAGCTGGCCCAGGACATGGGCGTGCGCGGCAGCAAGCTGCAGGCGGTGCCCTCGATTGCCCTCGGCACCAGCCCGGTGACCCTGCTGGAGATGGTCAGCGCCTATTCCACCATCGCGGCCCAGGGCGAATACCGGCGTCCGGTGTTCGTGCGCAGGATCACCGACCGCGACGGCAAGCTGATCGCCGACTTCGCCACCCAGACCCCGCAGCGGGTACTGTCCCAGGCCTCGAGCGAGACCCTGATCGACATGATGCGCGGCGTGATCAACCGCGGCACCGGCACCGCGGTGCGCTACCGCTTCGGCATCCTGGGGGACGTCGCCGGCAAGACCGGCACCACCCAGAACAATGCCGACGGCTGGTTCATCATGATGCACCCGAACCTGGTGGCCGGCGCCTGGGTGGGCTTCAACGACAACCGCGTGACGATGCGCTCGAACTACTGGGGCCAGGGCGGCCACAGCGCGATCCTGCTGGTGGGCGACTTCTTCAAGTCCGCCCTCGACAGCGGCAAGCTGGCGGCCGACGCCCAGTTCCCGGGCTACCGCAAGCCGGAGCCGGTGGTGCGCCACGAGGAGCCCGAGGAAGACATGGAAGAGGGCGGCGACATGCAGGAAAACGGCCCGCCGGCCGACCTGCCGCAGCCGCCGGAACCGCCGGAGCAGCCGTCCGAACCGCGGCAGGACGTGGGGAACCGGTTTCCGAACGACGCCTGACGGTTTGCCCGTCGTTCCCCCAGGTTGACCTAGGGTGGGCGGAGGCCCGCCCACCCTACAGGATCGGCGATGTCGCCCGGCATCAGCACCGCCTGCGGCCGGCTTGCTTCACGAGGCGCTCGGTTTCCTCCGCATCCTCGTGCTCGTTCAGGCAGGCGATCAGCAGGTCGGCGCCGGTTCCCCATCGACACCGTGGCCTGCGATCCTACGCCGTTCCGAATCGTGGCGTCGCCGGCTTCGGACCCGTCGCGTCGTTCAGCAGCAGCTCCTGGGTGCGCGGCGCGGTGGAAATGCCGAGTTCGCGGCACATCTGCATCGCCTCCAGCAGCACCTGCTGCTGGGTCTTGAGGAAGAGGCTGAAATCGGCGTCCGACAGGTTGTAGACGATGTCGAACTCGATGTAGTTCTGGTCCAGCACCGTCAGGTTGACGTGGTCGAGCCTGACCTTGTCCTTGCCTTCGATGATGGACGACAGCTTCGGCGGGACCTTGGCCGCCAGCTCCGGCGGGGTCGATGGATTGATGCGCAGCGCGAACTGCACGCGGCGGGTATTCATGCGCTTGAAGTTGTGCACTACCTTGCGCAGCAGCTCGGCGTTGGCGATCACGATCTGCTCGCCGGACAGGGCGCGGATGCGGGTGGTCTTCAGGCCGACGTGTTCGACCGTGCCCGAGAATTCCGGCACCGAGACGAAGTCGCCGACTTCGAAGGGCTTGTCGACCGCGATCGACAGCGAGGCGAACAGGTCGCCGAGGATGTTCTGCACCGCCAGGGCCACCGCCACGCCGCCGATCCCGAGGCTGGCCACGAAGGTGGTGACGTTGATGCCGAGGTTGGACAGCATGGCCAGCAGGAACACGGTCCAGACGCTCCACTGCAGGGCCCAGATCATCAGGGTGTGGGCCACCGTGACCTGCTCGTTTTCCTTGTTCTTGCCGTGGATGCGGAAGTAGCGCCGCGCCGTCACGCCGATCGCGCGGTGCAGCCACACGGCGAGCTGGGCGCCGAGGGTGAGGAACCACAGGTGGCCGATGCGCCGGTCCCAGGGTGGCGGCAGGTCGAGCACCGAGGCGCCGATCAGGATCGAGGTCGCCAGGATCGCCACGTTGCTGGTGCGCGCCAGCGTGTGCTGGAGGACGTCGACGATGGGTCGTTGGGCGGCTTCGCCAGAGAGCTTGTCCAGGCGGCGCCGGAACAGCACCACCGCGGCGTGGATGAGGATGAAACTGAGCACCGCCGCGGCGATGGCGAAGGCGGCGTTGGTCCAGCTGATGTCGAGGGATGTGAAATAGCCGCGGATGTCCATTGGGCTCCTTTCATGATGGGGCGGGGAAGGCGCGCGGAAGGGGCGCGCGAAAGACGGCCTGCCGGGGCAGGCGGGCGCCTGCTGCCGGCGCCCGGGGATGCTTTGGGATCAGTGCCTGCTCAGTGCTTGGTACGCAGGTGCTGGCGTACGGCTTCGGCGCTGTTGCCCGCCTGCTTCACGGCCTGCTCCAGTTCTTCTTGGGTCACGCCGAGGGCTTTGGTCCAGTACTGGATCTCGTGCTTCTCGTGCAGGTTGATGCGGGAGCGGTCCTGTTGGCCGCGGTTCTGCAGATTGTCGGACATCTTGGCCTCCTTTTCATCATTGACGCGTACCTTGTCAGGATGCCAGCGCCCATCGCCATATTCGGTTCGCTAATTCACGTTACGCGAACGAAAAAGTTCCCATGCGTCAGCGATACAGCTTGAGCACCATCAGCTATCCCAGGAATGCCGGTCCGGCCGCGGGCCTTTTTGCTCATTGAAATATGCAACTAACCCACAAGATGCGAAGACCCAGAAAAAACCCGCCACCAGGAAAGAGGGTGGCCGCCACACTCGCCGCCGGCATGCATTTGAGGTACGCTACTGTCAATTGCACAATAAGGAGAAAGCATGCCCAAGCCCTATGAAACCGCCCAGCCCGACCGCGCTGCGGTCGATGCGATGCCCGGCGTGGTGGCCGTCGATTTCGGCACCAACTGGTGCGGCTACTGCAAGGCGGCCGAACACGATATCGACGAGGCGCTGAAGGCCTACCCGGCGGTCAAGCACGTCAAGGCAGAGGATGGCCCGGGCCGTCCGCTGGGCCGCTCCTTCCGCGTCAAGCTGTGGCCGACCGTGGTCGTGATGAAGGACGGCCAGGAAGTGGCGCGCGTGGTGCGCCCGGCCGGTGCGCAGGAAGTGAAGGATGCCCTGGAAGCGGCCGGCAAGGCAGGCGCCGCATGATCGCAGCCGAACCGCAAACGGTGCGGGCCCCCGCAAACCGTCCGGCGACCGTGCTGTTCGCCAGCCTGATCGGCACTACCATCGAGTTCTTCGACTTCTATATCTACGCCACCGCCGCGGTGCTGGTGTTCCCGAAGCTGTTCTTCCCGGCGGCCAGTCCGGCCGCCGCGACCCTGCAGTCGCTGGCGACCTTCGCGATCGCCTTCTTCGCGCGTCCCGTGGGCTCGGCCGTGTTCGGCCACTTCGGCGACCGCATCGGCCGCAAGGCCACCCTCGTCGCGGCGCTGCTCACCATGGGCCTGTCGACCGTCGTGATCGGCCTGCTGCCGACCTACGCGTCGATCGGCACCCTGGCGCCGCTGCTGCTGGCGGTGTGCCGTTTCGGCCAGGGCCTTGGCCTGGGCGGCGAGTGGGGCGGGGCGGTGCTGCTCGCCACCGAGAATGCGCCGCCGGGCAAACGCGCCTGGTACGGCATGTTCCCGCAGCTGGGCGCGCCGCTCGGCTTCTTCCTGTCCGGTTCGACCTTCCTGGTGCTGTCGCAGACCCTGTCGGACGCCGATTTCTTCGCCTGGGGCTGGCGGATACCCTTCCTGGCCAGCGCGCTGCTGGTGGTGATTGGCCTGTACGTGCGCCTGAAGATCACCGAGACCCCCGACTTCCAGAAGGTCCTGGAGCGCAACGAGCGTGTGCGCCTGCCGGTGGTCGCCGTGTTCAAGTCGCATCCCGGCCCACTGGTGCTGGGCACCCTGGCCGCGCTGTCGACCTTCGTGATCTTCTACCTGATGACGGTGTTCGCCCTCAGCTGGGGCACCACGGCCCTGCATTACTCGCGCCAGCAATTCCTGCTGCTGCAGCTGTTCGCGATCCTGTTCTTCGGCCTGACGATCCCGGTGGCAGCAAGGCTGGCCGACCGCCTGGACCGGCGCCGCGTGATGATCGGGGTGTCGGCCGCGATCGCGGTCTTCGGCCTGCTGTTCGGGCCGATGTTCGGCTCCGGCTCGCTGGCGATGGTGACGCTGTTCATGGTGCTCGGCCAGTGCCTGATCGGCATGACCTACGGGCCGCTCGGGACCCTGCTGTCCGAGATGTTCCCGCCCGAGGTGCGCTACACCGGCGCCTCGCTGACCTTCAACCTGGCCGGCATCCTGGGCGCCTCGCTGGCGCCCTACGTGGCCACCTGGCTGGCGACCAACCACGGCCTGTCCACCGTGGGCTGGTACCTGAGCGCGGCAGCCCTGATCAGCCTGGCGGCGCTGCTGCCGGTGAAGTCGGCGGCGCGCTGAACATGCTTCCCTGAAGGAGGCGGCGATGGGACTCGAGGGAGGCTGTTCCTGCGGCGCGGTGCGCTATGAAACGGAGGCGGTGCCTTTCCACCGCACTCTCTGCCATTGCATCGATTGCCGGCGTGCGGCGGGGGCGCCGGCCGTCGCCTGGTTCACGGTGCCGGCGGCCGAACTGCGCTACGTCCGGGGTGAGCCGGCCGTGCACCGATCGAGCCCGCAGGTCGAGCGCAGCTTCTGCGCCGCCTGCGGCACGCCGCTCAGCTACCGCAACGACGGCTACGCGCACGAAATCGACGTCCTCACCTGCACCCTGGACGATCCCGAGGCGGCCTCGCCGCAGGACCATACCTTCGCTTCCCAGCGGCTGGGCTGGCTGCGCGTCGACGACGGCATGCCGGTGTATCCGCGCAGCCGCGGGGAAGGACTTCAGGAGGATCAGAAGGAGTAGACCAGGGTCAGCGAGGTCTGGGTGTCGGTGTTCTTCTTGTCTTCCGGGACCTTGCTGTCGCTGCGCGCGCTGAACGCCGCCTTCATCTGCATGGTGCCGTTGATCTTGGTGCTCAGGGCCGTCTCCGCCACGGTGTGCGTATTCGAGGTGCCGCGTTCGACGCTGACCGTCTGGCTGAAGTTGGCCGAGGGGCTGACGCGCCAGCGCAGCTGGGCGGCGCCGTGCACCGTCATGCCCGAATCCTGTTCGCCGGACGCGCTCTCGCCGTGGAAGTAGCCCGGACCGATCTCGACGTCGACCGACTTGTCTTCGCGCTTGAGCAGTTGGGTGCCGTAACCGACCGCCAGGGTCGAATAGCGGGTGTAGGCGCCGAACTTGTCGTTCACGTGGGAGCCGAGCACGAAGGCGCGGTTGCCGTCCTGGAGCAGCTTGAAGGCCGCCTTGGCCGACAGCTGCCAGCGTTCCGCCGAGCGGTTCTTGGTACGGCTGCCGTCGTCGTGGACCACTTCGTCTTCCTTGAAGAAGCCGCTGAAGATGTACTCGTTGCTCCAGTTGCTCATCTCGTGGCGGGCGTCGATCTTGCCCGTGACCGAGGTGCCGGTGGTGTTGCCCGAGGTGGTGATCGCGCCCAGTTCGGCGGACGTGTACCAGCTGCTGCCTTCCGGCACAGCGATGGTCGGTGCTTGCGTAAAGTAGGTGGACGACGGGGCAGTATTGCCGTTGTCGTCCGGCGCGGCGGCTGCCGTGCCGGTTGCGCCGGCCAGAGCCAGCGCCCAAAGTAGCTGAGATCTCATGAGCATCCCGTCGTTCATTGGATGGCCCGACATTGTAAACCAAAGCCGGGCTTCAAACCCATCCGTCGCAACATTTTCCCCACAGAATTACATGCGGATATAATGCAATTGTTAAGTCGACATTCATTGTGTTTGCAATCCAAACCGCGGCACGCCTAGAATGTCGGGTTTTTGCCGGACATACCGGCATGTATGTTTGGGAGCCACATTGAGCAGGCTGGTCATCATCGACGACCACGAATTGATCCGCGAAGGCATCAAGAAGATCGTGCGCGCCTGCGCCGACCTGAAGGTCGCCGGGGAGGCGGGCGATCTCAGGCAGGCGCTGGCGCTGGTCGCCCAGGTCCGGCCCGACGTCGTCGTGCTGGACATCAGCCTGCCGGACACGGACGGGCTGGAAGGCCTGGCCGAACTGCGCCGCCACTTTCCGGACTTGCGGGTGGTCATGCTGAGCATGCACCCTGAGGAGCGTTATGCACTCGCTGCCCTGCGCGCTGGCGCACTCGCCTATGTGTGCAAGGCCAGCGTCTCGACCGACCTGGTCGAGGCGGTGCGCAAGGCGGCCCAGGGGGTGCGCTGGCTCGGCTCACGCGTCGCCCGCCTCCTTGTGCAGGAGGCGAGCTGTCCGCCGTCGGCCCCGCCGCATCACCTGCTGACCCCGCGCGAAGGGGAGATCGTGGCCCTGATCGGCGCCGGCCTGCAGGTCAAGCAGGTTGCCGCCGAACTCGGCATCAGCATCAGTTCCGTCAACACTTATCGCAACCGCATCTTTCGCAAGATGGGCCTGTCCTCGAACGCGGCGCTGATCCGATACGCATTGCGCCACGGTCTTGCCGGCTGATTTCGACGTTGCCGCGAGGTAACAATGTGAAACGCGCCGTGTCGTTAAATATGCGACAGCCGACGCCCGATTCGCGACCGTCCTGCACCTCCTTCATTCTCCGTTTTTCCTCTGTCGGCCGGGGTGCGGGCGACGGTCGCCGGCCGGCCCCGGCGCCGCTGTAAATACGATGTCGCGCTGGCAGCCTCTGCTACTGACTGCCGCCACAATGTTATAACTTCTCCATCTTGCCTATCGATATTGCAAGTTTCCCAGCGAGGCAGCGTACAAACGATGATCACTAAGCGAGAGAGAGCCATGCCCGGGGACACGGTGGAGGTCCTGGTCGTGGAAGACAGCCCCACCCAGGCGCAGCACCTCGCGCGCCTGCTGGCCAGCGAACCCGGATGGAAGGTCCGGATCGCCGGCGACGGCTCGGCCGCGCTGGCCGAAGTGGCGCGCCGGCGCCCCCACCTGGTCATCAGCGATATCGCGATGCCGGGCATGGACGGGTTCACCCTGTGCCGCACCCTGAAGGAAGACCCGGTCTACGCCAACCTGCCGGTGGTGCTGCTGACCCGCCTGTCCAGCCTGAACGACATCGTCCAGGCCCTGGAATCCGGTGCCGACAGTTTTGTCCGCAAACCCTACGACGGCATGCAGTTGCGCGAGCGCCTGCGCCGCATCCTCCAGGATTGCGCCCTCGGTTCGCCCGACCGTCCGCTGGAGTTCATGGCCGCCGAACGGCGCCAGATCTACGAACTGCTGGTCGCCACCCACGCCCAGGCCTTGCGCATGAATGCCGAACTGGCCGAGCAGCGTGCTTCGCTGGAGCGCTCCGTCCGCTCGCTGGCGACCCTGCACGGCATGGCGGCGGCGCTGAACGAGGCGGTCGGCGAACACGCCGTGGCCGAAGCGGCGCTGGCCCACCTGCTGGCGATGCCGGGCCTGGCCGGCGCCGCGGTCGGCGCGCTGCGGCCGAACGGTGGGCTCAGGATGCTGGCGGCGCGCGGCATGCCGGCCGGCGAAGCGCCCGGCATGCACCTGCTGCGCCTGCCGCTTTACGCCGAACACCGCGAGGTCGGCGTGCTCGAGCTGCTGCCCAATAGTCCCGAACTGGGCGAGGCCGAGCGCTCGCTGCTCGACAGCGCGGCGACCCAGCTCGGCTCGGCGCTCGAACGCGCCCGCCTGTACGCCTGCATGGAAGCGCTGGTAGTCGAGCGCACGGAGGCCCTGCGCTCGGAGCGCAACCGCCTGTCCGCGGTGGTCGATACCGCCGGCGCGCTGGTGCTGCTGGCGGCGCCCAGCGGCCACATCGTGATGTTCAACCGCGCCTGCGAGGACGCGCTGGGCTGGAATGCGAACGAGGCGATCGGACGGCCGGCCTGGGAGGTCGTGCGGCGGGTCGACGACGAACTGGCGGTAAGGCGCGCGTTCCTGCATCTGGACAGCCTGCCGGAAACGGCCCGCATCCAGGGCGAATGGCATACCCGGGACGGCAAGTGCCGTTCCATCCTCTGGACCTCGACCCTGCTGCGGCGCGAGGACGGCAGCGTCGAGTACGTGCTTGGCACCGGCATCGACGCCACCGAGCTGCGCGGCGCCGAGGAACGCCTGCGCTACGTCAGCAATTTCGATGCCGTGACGGGCCTGCCGAACCGCCTGCTGCTGCGCGACCGCCTGCGTCAGATGAAGGGGCAGGCCCAGGGCGCGGGCCAGGTGCTCGGCTTCATGCTGCTGAGCCTGGGCCGCATGCCGCTGATCCGCGAGGCGCTGGGCCCGGCGGCCGAACAGGCGCTGCTGCAGGAAGTGGCGGGGCGCCTGCGCGAGACCGCGGGCGCCGACCCCGTCGGCCGCTTCTCCGACGGCAGCTTCGCCGTGCTGGCGCTGCGTTCGGTAGGCGAGGACCTGGCCGTCGCGGCGCGCCGCCTGCTGGCCGCGGTCGCCAAGCCGTATTCCTGGGAATACCAGGAGCTGCACCTGGACCCGGCAATCGGCATCGCGGTATTCCCGAACGACGGCCTGAAGTACGAACTGCTGGTGCAGGGCGCCGAAGCCGCGCTGCGCCAGGCGGCCGAAGGCGTCGGCCAGCGCTATGCCTTCTACCGTCCCGAACTGAACCGGGGCGCCAACGAGCGCTTCAAGCTGGAGAGCGCCCTGCGCCGCGCCATCGAGCGCGAGGAGCTGGTGCTGCACTACCAGCCCCAGGTCGACCTGGCCAACGGCCGCATCGTCGGCGCCGAGGCGCTGGTGCGATGGCAGCATCCGGAGCGCGGCCTGGTGCCCCCTGGCCTGTTCATTCCGCTGGCCGAGGAGACCGGCCTGATCCTGCCGATGGGTGACTGGGTACTGAACGCCGCCTGCCGCCAGCAGCGCGATTGGCGCGAGGCCGGCCTGCCGCTGGTGCCGGTGGCGGTGAACCTGTCCGCCAACCAGTTCGACGACCGCATCGTGGAGACGGTCGGCCGGGTGCTCGAGGAATGCGGCATCGAGCCGGAGCTGCTGGAGTTGGAGCTGACCGAATCGGCCTCGATGGCGGACGCCGACAAGAGCTGTGCGCTGCTGGCCCAGCTCAAGAGCATGGGGATCCGGCTGGCGATCGACGATTTCGGCACCGGCTTCTCGAACCTGAACTACCTGAAGCGCTTCCCGGTCGATACGCTCAAGCTCGACCAGTCCTTCGTCGCCGACATCCTCGACACGGCCGGCGACGACCTGGCGATCTCGCAGGCGGTGATCGCGATGGCGCACGGACTGGGATTGAAGGTGGTGGCCGAAGGGGTGGAGAGTGCCGGCCAGCTGGCCCTGCTGGCCGAGCATGGCTGCGACCTCATGCAGGGCTATTACTTCAGCAAGCCGGTGCCGGCCGCGCAGTTCGCGCAGATGCTGCGCGAGGGGAAGACGCTCGACCTGGCGCCGCTGGGGCGGCACCCGGCCGAGGAGGCATCAGGCGCGGGCCATCACGTCCCGATGTAGACGATCTTGAAGGCGAACAGCGCCGCGATCACCCACACGATGGTCGCGACTTCGCGGGCGCGGCCGGTGGTGAGCTTCAGCACCGCATAGGTGATGAAACCGAAGGCGATACCCTCGGCGATCGAATAGGTGAAGGGGATGGTCAGCGCGGTGATGGCGGCAGGGATGGCTTCGGTGGTATCGCCCCATTCGATGTCGCCGAGGTCGCGCAGCATCAGGCAGGCGACGAACAGCAGGGCCGGGGCGGTGGCGTAGGGCGGCACCACGCCGGCCAGCGGCGCGATGAACAGGCAGGCCAGGAACAGCACGGCGACCGTCAGCGCGGTGAGGCCGGTGCGGCCGCCGGCCTGGACCCCGGATGCCGATTCGATATACGCCGTGGTGCTCGAAGTGCCGAGGACGCTGCCGGCGACGATGGCGGCGCTGTCGGCCAGCAGGGCCTTGTTCAGGCGTTCCATCTTCCCTTCGACCAGCAGGCCGGCGCGGCTCGCCACGCCCATCAGGGTACCGGTGGCGTCGAACAGTTCGACCAGGAAGAACACCAGGATCACGTTGAGGATGCCGACGCTCAGGGCTCCCTTCACGTCCAGCTGCAGGAAGGTCGGGGCCAGCGAGGGCGGGGCCGAGACCACGTTGTGGAACTGGTTCCCGCCGAAGAAGAAGCTCAGGATCGTGACCGCGATGATGCCGATCAGGATCGCGCCGCGCACCCTCAGGCGGTCAAGGGTCACGATCAGCAGGAAACCGACCATGGCCATGATGGCGCCGGCCTGGTGCAGGTCGCCGACCTTGACCAGGGTCGGCTCGCTGGCCACCACGATGCCGGCGTTCTTCAGCGCGATCAGGGCCAGGAACATGCCGAGACCGACCGTGATCGCCACCCGCAGCGAGCGCGGAATCCCGTTCACGATCATCGCGCGCAGGCCGAACACCGAGACCAGGATGAACAGGCAGCCGGACACGAACACCGCGCCCAGCGCCGCCTGCCACGACACTTTCATGCCCAGCACCACCGCGTAGGCGAAATAGGCGTTCAGGCCCATGCCCGGCGCCATCGCGATCGGATAGTTGGCGTACAAGCCCATCACCGCACTGCCGAGCGCCGCCACCAGGCAGGTGGCGACGAACACGGCTTCCTTCGGCATCCCGGCGTCGCCGAGGATCGAGGGGTTGACGAAGATGATGTAGGCCATCGTCAGGAAAGTGGTCAGACCGGCCAGCATTTCGGTGCGGACGTCGGTGCCGCTTTGCCGCAGGTTGAAAAGGCGTTCAAGCATGGTGGTGGAGGGCTCCAGTATTCGTCGCTCCCGCGACGGTATGAATCGACGGGTGTTTACGCGAAAACGACGGTGCCGGTGTCGCGTGCACACGTCCGCTTATCGATGACCGAAGCATAACACCAGACGGCAGATCAGCCATATCCTAAACCAGGGCATCATCGGCATGGACGACGTCGCCCGGCAGGACGCGGCGCCGGTCGAGGAAGCCGCCGCCGGCGCGCGGACGCCGCAGGAACTGTCGCGCGAGCCATCCGACATGCTGGGGGCCGGGCGGGCGATTTGATAACATGGTGGCTTGTTCACTCTTTACGAATGCCGCCATGCCCAAAAACAAGCGCCCAGCTCCCCGCAAACCTGTGAAACAGGCGGCGGAGCCCGACCACGAGGCGCTGGCCCAGAACCTGGTCGATCTCGCGCTCGAGATCACCGAGGCCGACCCCGAGGACCTGCAGGCCGCCGCGCGCAGGCCGCAGTACGAGCAGGATCTGCTGACCCTGATCCGCCGCACCCTGCGCCGCCAGCACGACGAGATCCTGTACGGCGCCATCGAAGCCGCCCGCTACACCGATCCCGAGTGCTGCCGCTACCTGCAGGAGCACATCGAGGAAGAGGCGGCGACCCTCCATTTGCGCGACGACGACGGCGCCGAGCTCGAGATCGACGCCTTCATGATCCCGCTGTTCGTCAGCAGCACGGGCGGCCTCAAAGCGGCCGAGGTATTCCAGGACGACGCCGCCTTCGAGGAACTGAGCGACAGCTTCCGCCACACCGGCCTGGCCAGCGCCGACAGCCGCGTCGTACTGGTGCGCTACCTCTACGACCTCGACGAGGTCGACCACATCAGCTACAGCGTCATGCAGCAGATGCTGAGGGAAGCCGCTGCCACCATGCGCAGCAAGAAGCTGGTGGCGGCGCCCACCATCGAAGCCAGCATGCGCGGCTGGCACGCCAGCGGCTACAACCCGGACGACGAGGCGATGGAACTGCGCTTCCTGCTCGGCTTCTCGCTCAAGCACGCCGACGACCCCTTCTATAAGGTACCGAAGGACGAAGCGGCGGCGGACGCCTTTTTCGAGGGGCGCATGGCGCGCTACCGCATGTGGGCCGGCAGCATCGCGCCGCTGTTGTCGCGCTGCCTGTCGCCGCGGCCGGCGGAGATCGAACTGAATTTCCTTTACCAGGACCTGTTCTACGGCGCCAAGGAGCAGGGCGTGGCCGAGCTGGCGATGCTGGCTACCCTGGCCGACGTCAACGCCCGCCTGGACGAGCTGGACGCGGAGCCGGAGCGCATCAAGGCCGTGGTCGCGCCGGTCGACCTGGGCGACCACGCCGCGCTGCGCATCAACCTGTATCCACTGGACGGCGGCGCCCCGCTGGCGACCGTCGACAAGCCGCTGGACCTGGCGGCCGACCTGGAAACCGAGATGGAAGACCTGTGCGACGGCTTGAGTACGGTCGGGCTGGATGGGGTGCTGGTGGCGCGCGGCTTCGACGAAGGTGGGCAGCCGGAGGGGGCGGAGGCTTATCTGAGTGATTGAAGTGTAGGACGTCGTTCCCGCCACCTCAGCGTCGTTCCCGCGCAGGCGGGAACCCAGGTTCGACGCGCTTTGATAGCACATGCAAACTTGGGGATAGTGCCACGGGCACTATCCCGCATCCGCGGGAACGACGTTAACGGTCTCGCAATCCCTCCATTTCCAACAATTCCTTCCCCGTAAACACGTTTTTTTCACAGTTCCGTTCTCCATTTAACCCTCCGCACGCTTGAGTGCATGGGCGATTTTCGTAGTGTTTTTTCCTGATTAATCGTAGGAGTGCGCCTACATTTTTTACCGATAGTCACAAGCTTCCCTAGGGAGGCAGAGTGCCGTTTTCTCATTTCTGTTACCTATTATTAATATTGCAATTGGCAAATGAAAATCTTGAGAATTTTGCATGTTACGATTCTCGGGTCCGGCAACCGGAATCCTGCCGCCGCCAAGCGACATGCGAAGGGTTCCGCCGGTTGAATTCCAGATCAACGAGAACGCCCTGAGGCGAAAGGAACTTGAAAAATGCCAACCCTGATCGTGTTTTGCCACCTGCGTTGGGACTTTGTCTTTCAGCGTCCCCAGCACCTGATGACGCGCCTGGCGGAACACTACCGAATCCTCATCGTGGAGGAACCGGTCTACCACGAAGGGCAGGCGCACCTGAAGAAAACGGCCGTCGCGCCGAACATCACGGTGTGCCAGCCGCATACCGCGATCCATGCACCGGGTTTCCATGACGACCAGATCCCGACCCTGCAGACCCTGCTGGCCGACCTCGTGCCGGAAGGCGAGAAGCCGGTGGTCTGGTTCTACACCCCGATGGCCCTGCCGCTGCTGCAAAGCTTCGAGCCTTCGTTGGTCGTGTACGATTGCATGGACGAACTGGCAGCCTTCCGCAACGCGCCGAAGCAGCTGCTGCAGCGCGAGAGCGCCCTGCTGAACATCGCCGACCTGTGCTTCACCGGCGGTCCGAGCCTGTACAACTCGAAGAAGGAGCGCCACAACAACGCCCACTGCTTCTCGAGCAGCGTCGACGCCAGGCACTTCCAGCAGGCCCGGGACCGCTCGTACAGCCACCCGGACCAGGCGAACATCCCGCATCCGCGCCTCGGCTTCTACGGCGTGATCGACGAGCGTTTCGACACCGAACTGATCCGCGAAATGGCCGCCGCCCGTCCGGACTGGCAGATCGTGCTGGTCGGCCCTGTCGTGAAGATCGATCCGGCCCACCTGCCGCAAGCCGCCAACATCCACTACATGGGCCAGCGCACCTACGAGGAGCTGCCGAAGTTCCTGGCCGGCTGGGACGTCTGCCTGCTGCCGTTCGCGATGAACGAGTCGACCAAGTTCATCAGCCCGACCAAGGTGCTGGAGTACATGGCCGCCGAACTGCCGTCGGTCAGCACGCCGATCACCGACGTCAAGGTGCCCTACGGTGACGTGGTCGCCATCGCCGAGACTCCGCAAGAGTTCATCGAGGCCTGCGAGCGCATGCTGAACGCGACTCCGGAACAGAAGGCCTCGCTGGCCGGGCGCATGCGCGCCATCGTGGCCCGCACCTCGTGGGACAACACCGCGAATGCGATGCACCGGCTGATCCAGACCACCGAGCCGGCCAACCGTGCCCAGCGTTTGAAGGCCCACCTGGCCGACATCGCCGGAGCCGGCGCCGACAACGTCAGCCCGCTGCCCATCAAGCAGGCAGCACCGGTGGTCGACGTCGACCAACAGCCGATCAAGGCCCAGGCAGCCGAATAATCTGCCCGGCCTGAAGTAAATCCGCCCCGGCGCAGCGATGCGCGTGGGCGGATTTTTGCTTTTGTGGCAAAATCGCTGGATGAGTATCCTGCACCGTCTGCCTTACGAGTGGCTGATCGGCCTGCGCTACACCCGCGCCGGCAAGCGCGCCAGCCGCAACCGATTCCTGTCCTTCATTTCCCTGATCTCCGTGGCCGGGATCGCCCTCGGCGTGGCCGCGCTGATCGTCGTGCTGTCCGTGATGAACGGCTTTGAAAAGGAGGTTACCGCGCGCATGCTGTCGGTGCTGGCCCACGTCGAAGTGATTGCCGCCGACGGCGCCATGCCGGAGTGGCGTTCGCTCGAACAGCAGGCCCTGCGCAACCCCGAAATCAAGGCCGCCGCGCCCTTCGCGGAGCTGCAGGGCATGCTGCTGCGCGAAGACAGCATGAAGCCGGTGGTGATCCGCGGCGTGCTGCCGGAAGCCGAGGCGGCGGTGTCCGAGATCGCGCAGCAGACCAAGTCGCATAGCCTGTCGTCGCTGACGGCCGGTTCCAACAACGTCGTGCTGGGCAGCGAGCTGGCACGCTCGCTCGCGGTCAAGACCGGCGACAAGGTGCGCCTGCTGGTGGCCGCGCCGGGCACCTCCGGCCAGCCGGGGCAGATCGCCACCCGCCAGGGGGTGTTCACGGTGTCCGACGTCTTCGATTCCGGTAACTACCAGTTCGATTCGGCCCTGGCCTTCGTCCACATCGAGGATGCCGAGAGCCTGCAGGGCTTGAGCGCGCCCACCGGGCTGCGCATGCGCCTGGCCGACATGTACGCGGCCCCGCGCGTGGCGGTGGAGCTGGCGCGCAGCCTCGACGAGCGCTTCATGGTGCGCGACTGGACCCGCGTGAACGCCACCTGGTTCGCCGCGGTGCAGTCGCAGAAGCGCATGATGTTCGTGATCCTGACCATGATCATCGCGGTGGCCGCCTTCAACCTGGTCTCGACCCTGGTGATGACGGTGCGCGACAAGCAGGCCGACATCGCCATCCTGCGCACCCTGGGCGCCTCGCCGAGCTCGATCATGCGGATCTTCGTGATCCAGGGCACCCTGGTCGGCATCCTCGGGGCGCTGCTCGGGGTCTTGTTCGGCGTGCTGGTCGCGCTGAACGTGGACGTGATCGTGCCCGCCATCGAGCACCTGTTCGGCGTGCAGTTCCTGGCCAAGGACATCTATTTCATCAGCGAAGTGCCGAGCGACCTGCGCTGGGCCGATGTCGGCCGCATCGGCGGGGTCGCGGTGCTGCTGGCCTTCGTGGCGACCCTGTATCCGAGCTGGTCGGCGGCGCGCCTGCAGCCGGCGGCGGCGCTGCGCTACGAATGAGGTGAGATTCCGCGCACATTCGGAGGTTTGCGGCTGATAAGCTCTGCGGGTTGTTTTTCAACCTGCAAGGAAGCACCGGATGCGCCGCATTCTCTCCCGTACCGTCCTCGCCGCCGCGCTTGCCGCGCTGCTGGCACCCGGCATTTCCGCCGCCGCCTTCGACCCGGACGCGGTGGTCCCGACCGGCCCCGACGTCAAGATCGGCAAGCTGTCCAATGGCCTGACCTATTACATCCGCCAGAACAGGCATCCGGCGCGCCGCCTCGAACTGCGCCTGGTGGTCAAGGCCGGCTCCATCCTCGAAGACGAGGACCAGCGCGGCCTGGCCCACTTCACCGAGCACATGGCCTTCAACGGCTCGACCCATTTCAGGAAACACGAGCTGGTGTCCTGGCTGCAGTCGATCGGCGTGAAGTTCGGTGCCGACCTGAACGCCTATACCTCCTACGACGAAACGGTGTACATCTTGCCGGTGCCGAGCGACAGCCAGGAGCACATCGACAAGGGCTTTACCATCCTCGAAGACTGGGCCCACGGCATCGCCTTCGACGATGCCGACATCGACCAGGAGCGCAGCATCGTCCTCGAGGAGCTGCGCACCCGCAAGGGCGTCGGCGAGCGCGTCGGCAAGCTGGTGCAGCCGAAGCTGTTCAACGGTTCGCGCTATGCCGATCGCCATATCGGCGGCACCGACGATTCGATCCGCGGCTTCAAGCCGGACGCGCTGCGCCGCTTCTACCGCGACTGGTACCGGCCCGACCTGATGGCGGTGGTGGCGGTGGGCGACGTCGAGCCCGAGGAACTCGAAAAGCAGATCAGGGCGCACTTCGGCGCGCTGCGCAATCCGGCCGCGCCACGTCCGCGCACCTATGCCGAGATCGTGCCGCTGGCGGCCACCGAAGCGCTGGCGGTGACCGACCGCGAACTGCCGATCAATTCCGTGTCTGTGCACTACCCGGCGTCGCCGGCGCCGGAGCGCAACACCTACGGCGCCTACCGCGAGCGCCTCCTCGAACGCCTGACCGGCGCCATGCTGGCCCAGCGCCTGGCCGAGCTGTCGCAACAGCCGAATCCGCCCTTCGTCGGCGCCAGCAGCGGGCTGGGACAGATGACACCGCGCTACCGCGCCTATACGGCGCGCGCGGTGCTGGGTGCGGGCGGCAGCGCGCCGGCGCTGGCGGCGCTGCTGCAGGAACAGCAGCGGGCGCGCCGCCACGGCTTCAGCGAGGCCGAACTGGAGCGCGCGCGCAAGAGCCTGCAGCGCAGCCACGAGCGCAGCTACAACGAACGTAACAACACCTCGTCCGGCAGCTACGTGGCCGAGTACCTGCGCAACTTCCTGACCGGCGAAGCGCTGCCGGGCAGCGAGGCCGAGCACCGCATCGTGCAGGAGATGCTGCCGGCCATCACGCTGGAGGAAGCGAATGCCTTCGCCCGCAAGACCATCCCCGGCGACTCGGCCAAGCTGGTGATCTACACCGGCGGCGAAGCGGCGCCCGCACCGGCGTCAAGCCAGCTGCTGGCCGAAGCCGCCGCCGGCGAACGGGCCGCAGTATCGGCGCGCGAGGAAAAGGCGGTGGCCAGCCGCCTGATGGAAGCGCCGCCGAAGCCCGGCGCCATCGTCGCCGAAAGCGAGGACAAATCGCTGGGCGTGACCCGGCTGACGTTTTCGAATGGGGTCAAGGCCATCGTCAAGCCGACCACCTTCCAGCAGGACGAAGTCATGTTGATGGCCTGGCGCCACGGCGGCCAGAACCTGTTCGACGAAAAGGACCTGGTCAACGCCCGCCACGCCAGCGCCCTGGCGGCCGCCATGGGCCTGAAGGATTTCTCGCCGCTCGAACTCGGCAAGATGATGGCGGGACGCCGCGCCCACGCCGGCTTGCAGCTCGGTCCCGACGTCGAAGTCGCCACCGGCGTCGCCGGCGCCACGCCAGGCGAGATCGAAGCCATGCTGCAGATGTTGTGGCTGCGCTTCGACGGCGTGCGCCGCGACGAAGGCCTGTACAAGTCCTACCTGGCCAAGGAAGAGGAAGTCCTGCGCCAGCGCGACGCCTTGCCGCAGACGCGCTTTGCCGACGCGCTGGTCGACACCCTGTACGCGAATCACCCGTACGAGCCGCGCGCCACGGTACTGGCCGACCTGCCGAAGGTCGACCTCGACCGCAGCCTGGCACTCTATCGCCAGCGCTTTTCGAGCGCCAGGGGCTTCACCTTCGTGGTGGTCGGGAATGTCGACCTGGCGAAGCTCAAGCCGATGCTGGCCGCCTACCTGGGCAGCTTGCCGACGCCGGACCTGCCGCTGGCTTACCGCGACGTCGGCCTGCGCTACGCGGGCGGCGTGATCAAGCGCGAAGTGAAGGCCGGTTCCGAGCCGAAGAGCACGCTGTCCCTGAACTTTACCGGCCCGGCCAGCTGGTCGCCCGACGAGCAGCTGCGCCTGGACGCGCTGGTCGAGGTCATGAACCTGCGCATCGTCGAGGTCCTGCGCGAAAAGATGGGCCTCATCTACAGCGGCCGCATGAGCGGCGGCATCAAGCGCACGCCCTACGAGCATTACCGGATCGGCACCACGCTGCCGACCGGCCCCGACCAGGTCGAGCGCGTGACGGCGGCCCTGTTCGCGGAAATCGAGCGCATCAAGAAGGAGGGACCGGATCCGGCCGACCTCGACAAGGTCAAGCGGAACTGGGGCCAGTCCTGGCCGCGTATGCTGCGCAGTAACGCCTTCTGGGCGGCGCACCTGGCCGGCGCGGAACTCTACGGCAGCGATCCGCATCGCGTCCTCGACCAGCTGCAGCGCGCGGCCAGGCTCACGCCGGACGATGTGAAGCGGGCGGCGCAGCGCTATTTCGATACCGGCAACTATGTGCACATGGTGCTGAATCCGGAGACGCTCACACCTCGATGACCAGCTCCGGCTGGAAGGCCGCCTGCTCGCCCTTGTTCGCATAGCCGAGCGGATTGGCGACCACGCGGCAGGCACGCGGCCGGCCCCCGGCTTCGCCTTCGACCACGTAGTCGTTGGCGCAGTGCAGGTGGCCGTGCATCCAGATGTCGGCCCAGGGAATCAGGGCATCCATGCTGTTGCAGAAGCCGGCCGTGCCCGGCGTGAGGCCATAGCGCGGGTCTGCGCTGCGCAGGCTGGGCGCGTAGTGGGTCACGGCCACCGTCGGGCCGTCGAATGGCGCGGCCAGGGCGGCGCGCAGCCATTCCTGGCAGGCCAGCGACATCTCGCGTTGTTGCTCGGCCAGCACCGGCTCGCCCTTGCGGAAGGTGGTGTTCTTGCTCAGGTAGTAGTTGGCGGCGCGGAAGGCCTTGCCGCGCGCCTGCAGCTGCCTGGTCAATTCCCGTTCCTGGCCGGCGAGGGCGTCGAAGTCGCTCCACAAGGTGCTACCGATGAAGCGCACGCCGCCGGCGACGATGGTCTCGCGGTCCAGCCATTCGATGCCGAGGTAATTGCAGACGCGCTGCAGGCGTTCGTAGGCGTCGTCGTGTTCGAGGCCGTCGAATTCGTGGTTGCCGGGGACGTAGAGCACCCTGGCAGCGCCGAAATCATTGCGTCGAGGGGAAAAGCGCGCCAGGCCGAAATCTTCGTCCGGCAGGCGCGACCTGGCCTGGTAGGAGCCGATGTCGCCGGCCAGTACGATCACGTCGGTGCCGGGGTGGATGAGGGGTTCGAAGCCGGGGTCGCGCTCGAGGTGCAGGTCCGAAAAAAGCTGAATTCGCATGATCGGACCAGTATAGCCGTTACGCGGAGCCGGTGCGCCGGACGGGAGCCAGGCGCACCGCACCGGGTGCCGCGGCGCTCAGGCCAGCGGGTCGATCGCGAACGCCGGCATGCGCGCGTTCTTCTGCGCGGCGTCGAGGAATGTATCGGCGGTGCTCAGCGCCTCGTTGATGGTGACATCCATGTCGAGGTAGCGGTAGGTGCCGAGGCGGCCGACGAAGGTCACGTTCTCTTCCTGCCTGGCCAGGTTCACGTAGCGCTCCAGCTGGGCCTTCTCGCGCGCCTGGCGGATCGGGTAGTAGGGCACGTCCTTTTCTTCGCACTGGCGGCTGAATTCCTTGTACATGATCGAGCCTTCGTGCTGCTCCCACGGCGAGAAATGCTTGTGCTCGGTGATGCGGGTATAGGGCTGGGCATCGTCGCAGTAGTTGATCACGGCGTTGCCCTGGTAGTCGCCCTGGGCGCGGAAGACTTCGAAGTCCAGGGTGCGGTAGGGCAGGCGGCCTTCGGCATGCTTGAACCAGGAATCGATCGGGCCGCTGTAGAACACGTGGTCGTAGTCGACCTTCGAATCCGGGTCGAACCTGGTGTTCAGGTGCACCGTGATGCCCGGGACGTCGAGGATGCGCTCCACCAGCACCGTGTAGCCGTCCTTCGGCATGCCCTGGTACTTGTGGTTGAAGTAGTTGTCGTCGTAGTTGAAGCGTACCGGCAGGCGCTTCAGGATGCTGGCCGGCAGTTCGCTCGGGTGCAGGCCCCATTGCTTCATGGTGTAGGTCTTGAAGAAGGCTTCGTACAGCTCGCGGCCGACGAAGCGC
The DNA here is from genome assembly GCF_052115005.1 of Massilia sp. 2TAF26. NCBI lineage: Bacteria > Pseudomonadati > Pseudomonadota > Betaproteobacteria > Burkholderiales > Oxalobacteraceae > Massilia > Massilia sp. 2TAF26. The sequence continues at coordinate 119,975 of NZ_JBFRFV010000006.1, read as the reverse complement.
AGCGCCTGTTCCTCGAAGGTGGTGGGGTTCTCGATCGACTTGTCGCCCAGCTTGGCCAGGAATTCCTGGGCTTCGGCCGGACGCATGGTCTTGCCGAAGAACTGGTTGATGGTCAGCAGGTTGATCGGCAGGGTGTAGACGGCATTGTTGGTGATCGCCTTCACGCGGTTCACGTAGGGCATGAACTCCATGTGACGCGTCACGAATTCCCAGGAGCGTTCGATATCGGTGTGGAAGATGTGCGGTCCATAGACGTGGACCATGACACCGGTTTCCGGATCACGTTCCGAATGACAATTGCCCGCCACATGGGGACGGGACTCGAAGACTTCGACGTTATAGCCCGCCTTTGCGAGCTGGTTGGCGATCACGGCTCCCGAGAATCCCGCGCCGACGATGGCGATATTTTTTTTCATCTGTTTTATCCTAACTGTTGAGTTGAATCCGCAGGCTTGCGGCGGCCGCAAGACCTGATGCTTGGGTGCAGGATGTGAACATGGGGCGGAGCAGAGTGCACAGGAAACAGGCACAGGCAGCATGCGCGGCCGGCCCTGCGTGGGGCGCGGCGTTCAATATCGTGCCAAAAATATATCATCGATCACCCATTCGGCATCGCACAATTGGATGCGCCGGAAGGGGTATAGATGGAGTGATGGACGGGGCGGCTTGCTGTGATGCATCACAACAATTTTGGTCTGTAAACGAGAACCGCCGGCAGGGCCGGCAGTCGAAGGTGTAGCGCGTCAGGCAAGATCAGCGCTTGTCGCTTTTGCTGCCCTGCGATCCGGGCCGCGTCTGCTGTTGCGACGAACCGCCGCGCATATTCGAGGAATTGTCCACGCTATTATCGCTCAGCAAATCGTCACTCTGCTGGTTGACCTGGCGATTGCTTTGCTGGCTGCCCTGCTGCAGCCCGCTTTGCCGGCTACCCTGCTGGCTGTCCCGGTCCAGGTTCTGCGAGGATAGCTCGCGATCCTGGTCCATCCTGTGGCCGCCGCTCTGCTGGTTGCCGCCTTGCTGCTTGCTGCCCTGCTGGTTACGATTCTGTTGATTGCCATTTTGCTGGTTGTTTTGTGCCATGATCATTCTCCTTCATGAATGGTTGCCATGAAATCCTCGTCAGAGGAGATGTGTTCATTCTATGCAACCAGCATATCGTGCGCTATAGGAGATGCCATGGCAGGCTTGTAGGAAGAGTCTGGCTGACTAATGCCGCCAGGAAGCTCCGGGCGGCGTCCCTGTGGCGGCCTGCATCAGCACCGACGGCGGATCGGCCAGGCGTACGATCGACAGCGGATGGGCGAAGCGGATACCTTCCTCCTGGAAACGGCGGTAGATCTCCAGGAAGATGTCCTGCTGGGCGTCCATGTGCAGGATGTAGTCCGGGCTGCGGAAGTGATAGACGACTTCGAAATTCAGCGACCACTCTCCCCACTGGAAGAGATGCGCCCGCTCGAAGTCGACGTTCTGCTTGGCGGAGATGATCTCGCGGATGATGCGCGGCACCCGGCACAGCAGCTCCTCGCTGGTGCCGTAGGCGATGCGCAGCACGAAGGCGACCCGCCGCGTCTCCATCCGCTTGTGGTTGTGGATCCGGCTTTTCAACAGGTCGCCGTTCGAGAACACGACCTGTTCGCCACCCAGGCCGCGCACCCGGGTCGTCTTCAGGCCGATGTGCTCGACCGAACCCAGCACCTCGCCGACGATGATGAAGTCGCCGATCTCGAAGGGTTTGTCGAGGGTGATCGAGAGCGAGGCGAAGAGATCGCCGAGGATATTCTGCACCGCCAGCGCCACCGCGATGCCGCCCACGCCCAGGCTGGCCACCAGGGCCGTGATGTTGACGCCGAAGTTATCGAGCACCATCAGGAACACGATCACCCACAGGGTCAGGCGCAGGCTGAACCCGAGGATGGCGCTGGAATTGCGCCGTGTACTGTCCTGGGCCTGGTAGAGCTGGTTGCGCCAGGCGCGCAGGCCGACGTCGCCCCAGACCGCCACCTGCATCAGCAGGGCGGCCACGCCGACCCGGGAGACGAACAGCGCGCGCGGCCGGCTCAGCTCCAGGAAAGTGCTGCCGAAATAGATGCCGAAGGCGACGATGAACAGGAGATAGGTCCGCGACAGCATCTTGACGACCAGGTCGTCGATCCTGGTCTCGGTCGCGGCCGAGCGCGCGGCCATGCGGCGCAGCACCAGGGCGCGCACGGTGGCCATGGCGGCCGTCGCCAGCACCGTGGCCAGCAGGGCCAGCGCCCAGTCTTCGAGGGAATTGCCAAGGAAATCAAGCTGGCGCAGGTGGGCCAGGTCGGGAACACGCATCGATACACTCCGGGGACATTCGAAAAAACCCGTCCTAGTTTGGGGGCGCCCGGCGCTGAGGTGCGCACAATTGACTTTCGGAAGCGTGGAGCATACATTGCCTTATTTGCATCATCCTGCCCGCAACAGTCCTTTCCGCATGGCGAACGACCATACCAGCATCCTCCTCGTCGACGATCAGCCCGCCAACCTGGCGGTGCTGGAGGCAACGCTTGCCGGGCTGGCCGAGGAACTCGTTTCCGTGACCTCGGGCGAGGCCGCGCTGCGCGAAGTGCTGGCGCGCGACTTCGCGGTGGTGCTGCTGGACGTGCGCATGCCGACCATGAACGGCTTCGAGCTGGCGGAGCTGATCCGCCAGCATCCCCGCACCCAGGCGCTGCCGATCATCTTCCTGACCGCTGGCGACGCTGAGGAGTTCCCGATCGAGCGCGCGTATGCGCTGGGTGCGGTCGACTACATGACCAAGCCCTTCAACACCACGGTACTGCGGGCCAAGACCGGCGTCTTCATCGAGTTGTACCGCAAGCGAGCCGAACTCGCCCGCATCGAGGAAGAGCGCCACCAGGCCGCCATCCGGCACCGCGACGAGCAGCTGGAACGCACGGAGCGCCGGGCCCAGGCCGACCGCGACCGCCTTTACCGCGAGATCGAGTCGGCCAGTGAGCGCATGCGCGACATCTTCCAGCGCGCCCCGGCCCTGATGTGCGTGATGAGCGGCCCGGACCACGTGGTCGACATGGCCAACCAGCGCTTCGTCGAACTGGCCGGCGGCCGTTCCCTGGCCGGGCAGCCGCTGCAAGCCGCGATGCCGGAGCTGGAGGGCCAGGACTTCGTCGAGCTGATCGACAAGGTCTACCGCAGCGGCGAAGCGGTCGACGCCAGCAATGCGCGCTTGCTGCTGCGCGCCTCGGCGCCGCGCGCCGGGCTGGACGAGCACTTCCTGGACTTCGTCTGCATGGCGCTGCGCGATCCGGACGGCGCGGTGTCCGGGGTGCTGCTGCACGGGATCGACGTCACCGAACGAACCCGTGCGAATGCGCTGGCGGTGGGCCAGCGCGGCGCCCTCGAACTGGCCGTCACCGACGCCCCGCTTGGCGACGTGCTCGATGTACTGGCCCGCACCGCCGAGGATTACAGCGGCGGTGCCGCGCTGGCCTCGGTGCAGCTGATGTCGGGTGACGGGGAATTTCTGCGCCACGCCGCCGCCCCCTCGCTGCCGCTCGAATTCCAGCTCGCGATCGACGCCGTGCGCATCGGCCCTGTCGCTGCCGCCGCCGGCAGCGCGGCCTGGCGCGCCGAGGCCGTCGCCACCGACGATATCGCCAGCGATCCGCTGTGGACCGGGCGCCAGGAGCTGGCCCTCGAGCACGGCCTGGGCGGCAGCCGCGCGCTGCCGATCCTGGCGCCGTCCGGGGAGGTGCTGGGCGCCTTCACGCTGTATTACCGCGATGCCGGCCACCTCGCGCCGCAGGAGGAATCGGCGCTGGCCCTGCTGGCGAACACCGCCTCGCTGGTGATCGGCCAGCGCCACGAGGCGGCCGAGCGCCAGGCCGCCGAACACCGTTCGCGGGCGATCCTGGAGAGCATGAGCGAGGGCTTCGTCGCCCTCGACCGCGAGTGGCGCATCACCTATGCCAACGGCGCTTTCGAGTCGCAGACGCGGCGCCGCCGCGAAGACCTGGTGGGCGGCCAGTTCTGGGAACTGTTCCCCGAGCTGCGCGGCGGCCCGGACGAGCAGGCCTTGCGGCGCAGCGCCCACGAGCGCACCCGCAGCCGCATCGAAGTCTACGACGAGGCCGAGGCGCGCTGGTTCGAGATCAACTCCTTCCCGATGGAGTCGCCCGGCACCGGCGACGAAGAGGGTCTGGCGCTTTACTTCCGCGACGAGACCGACCGCCGCCGCGCCGAGGAAGGGATCCGGCGCCTGGCCGCGGTGGCCGAACAGTCTTCCGACTTCATCGGCATCTTCACGCCGGACGCCGGCGGCATCTACCTGAATCCGGCCGGGCGCCGCATGGCGGGCCTGACGGCGGACACGAATATCGCGGCCTGGCGCATGCTGGACTTCTTCCCACGCGAAGACCGCGGCTTCGTGCGCGACCAGATGATGGCGGCCCTGACCGGCGAGCAGGCCGAATGGGAGGGCGAGCTGCGCCTGGCCCAGCCCGAGGGGCGCGAACCGATCCCGGTCTATTTCAAGGGCTTCGCGGTGCGCGACGCGAATGGCCAGAACATCGGCCTGGCCACCATCACGCGCGACATCACGGCGCAGAAGCGCGCCGAGGACGAGCTGCGCCGGGTCGCGACCGACCTCTCGGAAGCCGATCACCGCAAGAGCGAGTTCCTGGCGACCCTGGCGCACGAACTGCGCAACCCGCTGGCGCCGATCCGAACCGGCCTCGACCTGCTGCGCCTGGCGCCCGGCGATCCGAAAGCCGCCGAGCGTGTGCACGGCATGATGGACCGCCAGCTGGGCCACCTGATCCACCTGGTGGACGACCTGCTCGACATCGCCCGCATCACGCGCGGCAAGATCGAGCTGAAGAAGGAGCCGGTGCTGCTGCGCTCCATCGTCGCCACCGCCGTCGAGACCAGCACCGCGCTGATCGAGGCCCACGGCCACAACCTGAGTGTGGAACTGCCGCCCGAGCCGCTGGAGCTGGAGGCGGACGTCACGCGCATGGTGCAGGTGCTGTCCAACCTGCTGAACAACGCAGCCAAGTACACGCCGGCGGGCGGGCGCATTGCGCTGTCGGCCTGGCGCGAGGACGGCCACGCGGTGATCGCGGTGGCGGACAGCGGCATCGGCATTCCGCCGGAGAGCATCGGTTCGGTGTTCGAGATGTTCACCCAGGTGCGCGGGAGCCTCGATCGCGCCCAGGGCGGCCTCGGGATCGGGTTGTCGCTGGTGCGGCGCCTCGTCGAGCTGCACGGCGGCCGGGTGAGCGCCTTCAGCGGCGGCCGCGGTCAGGGCAGCACCTTCACGGTGCGCCTGCCGCTGCGTCCCGGAACCCCGCATGCGCAGACACTGCTTGCCGCGGACGGCTTGCCCGCCGAGGAGGCGGCCGACAGCCCGCTGCGGGTGCTGGTGGTGGACGACAACCTGGATGCCGCCGACAGCCTGGTGGCGCTGCTGGAGGTGCTGGGCCACACCACCACGGTGGCGCACGACGGCGTGCAGGGCCTGCGGGCGGCGCGCGACTTCGTGCCCGACCTGGTCATCCTCGACATCGGCCTGCCCGGCATGAGTGGCTACGAGGTGGCGCGCGAGATCCGCCGCAGCGCCTTGCTGCGCAAGGTGGTGCTGATCGCACTCACCGGCTGGGGTTCCGAGAGCGACCAGCGGCAGTCGCAGGAAGCCGGCTTCGACCAGCACCTGACCAAGCCGGTCAGCCTGGAAGCGCTGGAGCAGGCGCTGGCCGCCGCCGCGCGGGGCCTGCCATGAGCGAACTTGCGGTCTCCTGCGGCACCCTGGTGGTCGACGGCGCCGGCCGCCTGCTGATCTGCCACGTCACCGGCACCCCGAAGTGGGATATCCCGAAAGGCTTGCAGGACCCGGGCGAAGGCACGCTGGCGGCGGCGATGCGCGAGCTGTGGGAGGAGGCCGGCCTGGCCTTCGATCCGGAGCGCTTCGTCGACCTGGGCCGCTTCGACTACCGGCGCGACAAATGCCTGCACCTGTACAAGGTGGAGGTGGGCGACGAACTGCCCGACCTCGGGCACCTGGTGTGCCGCAGCTTTTTTCCGCACCACGTGACGGGCAAGCCGACCCCGGAAACCGACGGCTTCCGTTGGGCCACGCGCGAGCAGGTCGCGAAGCTGTGCTGGCCGCGCATGGCTCAGCGGCTGCTGGGCCTAGGCTGGTGAGGCCAGGCGCGCCAGTACGGCCTCGATCGCGGCCACCGTCGCCGGCTTGGTGAGGTGGGCGTCGAAGCCCGCCGCGCTGGAACGGGCGCGGTCGGCTTCGCCGCCCCAACCGGTCAGGGCCACCAGCCTGACGCCGTCCAGCGCCGGATCGGCGCGCACCGCCTCCGCCACGTCATAGCCCGACATGCCGGGCATGCCGATGTCGAGGAACACGACCTGCGGGCGCAGGCTGGCGATCATGCGCAGGGCCTGGTGGCCATCGGCCGCCATCGGCGCGGTGTGGCCCATGATCCCGAGCAGGGCGGAAAGGGTTTCGGCGGCGTCGCGGTTGTCGTCCACCACCAGCAGGCGCAAGGCGCCCGGCTCGTCCGCCGCCGCTACCCGTGCCTCCGGCAGCGCCGGTCGGTCCATGCCTGCCAGCGGCAGGCGCAGCGTGAACACGCTGCCGGCGTCGATGCCGGGACTGGCCGCGGTGATGGTCCCGCCGTGCAGGGCGACCAGGCTGCGCACCAGCGACAGACCGATGCCGAGGCCACCCTGACCGCGCTGGGTCGGGTGCGGCACCTGGGTGAACATCCGGAATACAGATTCCAGCGACTCGGCCGGGATCCCGATGCCGTTGTCGGACACGACGATCACGGCCTGGTCGCCGTCACGCTCCGCGGCGACCAGGATGGCGCCGCCGCGCGGCGTGTACTTGGCGGCGTTGTTGAGCAGGTTGCTGATCACCTGGGTCAGGCGGATCGGATCGGCGTACAGGTGCAGCGGTTCGGCCGGCAGGCGCAGGTCGAGGCTGTGGCGCGAGGACTCGATCAGCGGCGTGCTGGTATCGACCGCGGCGCGCACCATCGCGTCGAGCTCGAGCCATTCCGGTTTCAGCTCGATCTGGCCGCGCGTGATGCGGGCCACGTCGAGCAGGTCGTCGACCAGGTGCACCAGGTGGTCGAGCTGGCGGTCCATGATGTCCTGCACCCGCGCCAGCGCGGCCGGGTCGCCCTTGGCGCGCCGCATCAGCTGCAGGCCGCTGCGGATCGGCGCCAGCGGGTTGCGCAGCTCGTGGGCCAGGGTCGCCAGGAATTCGGTCTTGCGGCGGTCCTGTTCGGCCAGGTCGTCGGCAAGGCGGCGCAGTTCGAGTTCGGTGAGGCGGCGCTCGGTAATGTCCGTGAACAGCACCACCACCTTGCGGCTACCGGCCGGTCCGACGCGGGCGGCGTAGACGTTGTACCAGCGTCCCAGTCCCGCGGCTTCGTCGACGAAGCGGATCGGCTCGCCGGTGGTGGCGACCCGGCCATAGGTTTCGAACCAGTGGCTTTCATGCGCGGGCACCATGCTGCGCACAGTCCTGCCGACCGCATTCTCCAGCCCCGTATGCGCGAGGAAGGCCGGATTCACCTCCAGGAAGCGGTAGTCGCAAGGCTCGCCGGCTTCGTCGTACAGCATCTCGATCACGCAGACGCCGTCGTCGATCGAATCGAACAGGGTGCGGTAGCGTTCCTCGCTGGCCTGCAGGCGTTCGGCCGCCTGCTTCTGCATGGTGATATCGATTACCGCGCCACGCAGTATCCGGTCGCCGCGGCTACTTTCGATGCGGCCGCGGGACAGCAGCCAGCGCCAGTCGCCCTCCGGTCCGCGCACCCGGTAGGTGGCTTCGTACGGCCGGCCGGCGGCCATGGCTTCCGCCAGGCAGGCTTCGGCGCCAGCACGGTCGTCCGGATGAACGGCGGCAAAGTAGGACGCCACCGGCGCGCCTTCTGCGTCTTCCGGACCGAGGCCGAACAGGGCGGCCATGCGGCGGTCGGCGACCACGCGGTCGGTACCAACTTGCCAGCTCCAGACGCCCACCTCGGCGGCGGCGATGGTCGACTCCAGCCGCGCCCGGGTTTCCTCCAGCGCCGCCTCGGCGCGGGTGCGCTCGGCCGCGGTGGCATAGGCGTCCAGGTAGAAGCGCGCCTTGGCCCTCAGGATCGGCACCGAGATCGGCTCTTCCAGCACCGACAGGGCGCCGGCTTCGTATAGCGGCTCGACCTTGAAGTCGCGTTGCCGCGGCAGCCCGACGGCAACCAGCGGCACCGGCGGGAAAGCCGCGCGCAGGCGCTTCAGGGAGGCGGCGAAGTCGTCCACCTTGCCCGTATAGCCGGCCAGGATCAGGGCGAAGCCGGGCGGCGCGATGTATTCGAGGGCTTCGTCTGCACTGCGCACGCGCAGTACGTCATAGCCGAGCTCGGCGGCGACGCTGGCCACGGCCGGATCGGCCTGCGGGCGGTCGCAGACGAACAGGACGCGGCCGCGCGCGGACTGGTTCACGCCGGCCTCCGCGGGACAATGGCGGTACGGCGGGCGGGGCTGGCAGGAGGCGCAGGGTTCATGCAGTGTCTGTCTAGTCGATTGTCTAGGCAATGTAGGAGTAGTCCCACCCAATGTCAACCATCGGCCGTGCGCGCCGCTTGCCGGCTTGGCGTTAGGATGGCGACCCAGGAGGAAGAATCATGAGCAATGGAATCGACGAACGATACGACATGGGCGCCATCATGGGTGGCCTGTATGGCGACGGCATCATTGCCTGCAAGGGCGCGTTCACGCAGGAATGGGTGGCGCATCTGAAGGAAGACATCGAGAAGCTGTTCGCGGAAGCGAAGGCGCGCCCCGGCGGTGTCCTGGAGCGCGGCCCGCAGCGCTATTACGTCGAGGTGCATCCGGAGCGCGTGCGCGGCTTCGTCGAACTGGTCACGCATCCCTGGGTGGTGGCCGTGTGCCGCGCCGTGCTCGGCCCGGACTACAAGGTGGTGGAGACGGGTTTCGACATTCCCTTCCCGGGCGCCATGCACCAGCCCTGGCACCGCGATTTTCCGGCACCCGAAGCGACCCTGGTGGGACGGCGCCTGAATTCGCTGGCCTTCAACATCACGACCGTCGACGTGACCGAGGAGATCGGTCCCTTCGAGATCGCACCGGGCACCCAGTGGGACGATCTTGCCGGCAGCGATCCGATGTTCCCTGATAAGTCGCTTTACCCGCGCTACGAAGCCCGCGCCCAGCGCAAGCTGCCGAGGGTGGGCGACATTTCCGCGCGCTCGGCGCTCACCATCCACCGCGGCACAGCCAACCGCTCGCAGCAGTCGCGGCCCGTGTTCGTGCTGGGCGTGGATGCGCCGGACGCCCGCAACGCCGACAAGCACGATCTGCAAGTCACCCAGGCCTATTGGGACCGCTTGCCGGAAGAGGTGCGTGCCCACCTGACGTGCCGGGTGGTGAGCTCGCTCGAGGATATTTACCAGGCCCATACGATCGAAGGCCTGAGGATGGGTGTTACGGTCTAGTCGTCTTTCTTCAGCGAGTCGGCCAGGGCATCCGAGGCGATGCCCTTGGGCACCTTGCCGACCCGGCGGGTGGCGTCCGACTGCTGGTCCATGTTCACTTCTTCGGCGACCTCGAAGCGGCCGTCGGCAGTATTGTCGGCGGCGCCGGCCGGAAGCAGGTCTTCAGAGCGGCTGAGCTCGCCGTTTTCGTCAGGCGTGGCGCGCTGCTGGTTCTGCCGGCCCTGCTGTTTCCGGCCCTGTTCCTGGTTCCGGTTCTGCTGGTCTGCCATCGCTTCCTCCTGTATGCGTGTCGATCGCTGTCGGGCGATTATGGCGCAGGGCAGGGTGGGCGGGCGCACGCTACTGGCTGCCGTCCTTGTTCCGCTGGGGCAGGTTCTTTTCCAGGATAGCCCAGATGATCAGGCCATAGGCAAGCAGACGGACCAGGTAGTGCAGCGGCGAGTCCTCGGCATCCTGGTAAGTCAGGGCCGAATACACGCGGTGGGCGCCTTCGATCCCGAAGGACAGGGCAAAATACATGAAGAAGCGGTCGCGCGTGCTGCGCCAGAACCGCAGGAAGAACAGCGCGATCACGGTCGAGGCCATGGCGATGGCGCCGGTGAGCATGTCGGTCACGGTTATTCCTTTTCGTAGATCAGGCCATACAGCAGGAGAAGCATCGAGACGAGCGCCGCAATCAGGCGCACCGGCAGCAGGTTGACGTCGGGATCGGGGAACACGATCTTGTCGAGCACCAGGAACAGGTTATTCACCGTCATCGCCACGAAGGACCAGCCGCTCCAGAACAGCAGGCGGTGCCGGGTGCGCCGATAACTGGCCAGCAGCAGCACGGCACAGGCCAGTGAAGTCAGGGCGCAGAGAGTGTAGATGGTAAACGCCACTTAGGAATCCTTTCGCCATTTGAAGGCGTCGGCAAACTGCTGCGCCTTGCGGTCGAGGGAAGAATGGATGAGGTGTGTGACTTCGACCAGGTGGCTCGCGTAGACGTCCGCCAGGCGGTCGATGCGTTCGCGCAGCGCGTCTTCGCGCGGCCGGTAGCAAAAGGCATCGGCACTGGCGTCCGGCCATGGCGCGGCCATGCCGGAACGGCACAGCTCGTCGAGCAGGCCCTCCGCCACTTTGTCGCGCACGTAGAGGCGGCGCGCCAGGGTATCCCGGGTCCATACCTGCTCCGGATCCGCCCGCATCAGCAGCAGGGCTTCCAGGAAGGGTACCGAAGGGATGCTGGTCAGCACGAAGCGCCGGAGATCCTCGGGAATGGAGTGTTTATCCATTACCAATATGTTTGCTCAAATGCACTTTAGCTTTTGGAAAGCGGGAATTCTATAACATTCCAGTTGGAAAGGCGTTTTCTATCGTGCGCGGCCCTGCACAGATCTTCTGACGCCCCGCAAGAGCTACTCGGCTACAATGGCGGCACGTTTGATCTTTGTACATCGCCATGCTTCAGAAGTTGTTCGCTCCGCTCGTTTTATCGTCCAGCCTCTTGATCCTCGGAGCCTGCGACCGGCACGCCGCGGACACCCACCGCACCGGCGCGCCCGTCGCGTCCCAGTCCGAAGCGCAGCGAGGGCCGGCGTCCTGCGCCGACCATTACCTCGACGGCCGCGCACCGCAGATCCAGAATCCCAAGCTGGCCCCACAGACCACGGAGTTGTGCTTCAACGTGTTCAGCGTGATGCATTCGGGTATCACGCGCACGCCGCTGTGGTCGGCCGAGCACCTCGAAGCCAATGAAGTGGAATCGGCCCAGCAGCTGACCCGCGAGAATTCCTTCCACGCGGAGCAGCGCCTGCCTGCCGGCCAGCGCGCCGAACTCGCCGACTACGCCCGCAGCGGCTACGACCGCGGCCACATGGCGCCGAATGGCGACATGCCCGACCGCGACAGCCAGCGCGACAGCTTCAGCCTGGCCAACATCGTGCCGCAGGACGGCGAGAACAACCGCCACCTGTGGGCCGGCATCGAGGGCGTGGTGCGCAGGATGGCGAAGAAGGAAGGCGACCTGTACGTGGTAACCGGCCCCGCCTTCCTGGGCAGCAACCTGCGCAAGGTCGGCAACGTGCTGGTGCCGACCCACCTGTATAAACTCGTATACAGTCCGCGCCAGAAGGCCGGCGCCGCCTGGTTCGTCGAGAACACCGCCGACGCCAAGCCGAACGTGATCCCGATCCCGGAACTCGAACGCATCATCGGCATCAATCTGCTGCCCGCCCTCAGCGACGAGGAGAAGGAACGCATGCTGAAACTGCCGAACATCCGCCAGAACAAGGGCGACAGGAGGAATTCATGAGCAAGAAAGAGGACGCACCCGCCTTCGTTCCCTACGCAAACGAAGCCGATGTGATCGAAATCGGCCGCCTGATGCTGGAAAACCGCCTCGACCGCATCACCATTTCCGGCGACGTCGACCTGACCGCCGACAAGCACGGCCTGGAGGCGGCGCGTCGCCTGCATGCGCTGCTGGGACAGGTCGTCGCCAGCCTCGAAAGCCGGGATCTGCCGGACCAGTTACCGCCACCGCCGGTGGAGACAGTCGATAATCCATTCGCATGATTGACGTTTGTAGATAGTCAATGGTGCGCGGGTTCAGACACCTTTTGCGGTAACCTCGATTGCTCTAGCGTCGTGATTCGAGGAGATCAACTGTGCAAATTGACCAAGCGCAACCAAACGGACAGGAGCCACTCAAGGTGCCGGTGGTCCGCGAGGAAGTGCAGGTCGACAAGCGGGTTGTCGATACCGGTCGCGGCGTTCGCATCCACAAGACGGTCGCCGAGCTTCCCTGCCACATCGACGAACGCCTGACGCGCGACGAGGTTGAAATCAGCCACGTCCCGGTGGACCGCATCGTCCCGCTCGACGCTGCGCCCGCCACGCGTTACGAAGGCGATACCCTGGTGGTGCCGATCCTCGAAGAAGTCCTCGTGGTCGAACGCCGCGTGCGCATCAAAGAGGAAGTCCGCATCACCCGAACCCGGCGCGAGGAGCACCACGCGGAAACCGTCATGCTCAAGTCCGAGCAGGTCAGCGTGGAGCGCTTCGACGAGGCCGGCGACCGCCCACCTGAATGATATGTCAATCGGAGGATCTATCATGCAACATACCCTAGTAGCGGTTTTCGACAACCGCAGCGACGCGCAGAATGCAATGGACGAACTGCTGGCCTCGGGCTTTACCCGCGCCGACGTCAACGTCTCCAGCGCCGATCCGACCGGACAGACCGACAGCCTGACCGGCACCACTCCCCATACCAGCGAAGTGCACGAGGGCTTCATGTCCCAGATCAAGCACTTCTTCACCGGCCTGTTCGGCTCCGACAACGGCGACCACGTCGAGCGCTATTCGGACGCCGTCACCCGCGGCCACCACGTGCTGACTTTCGTTACCCAATCGGAACCGGAAGTCGAGCGCGCGGCCGACATCCTCGAGCGCTTCGGCCCGGTCGACCTGGACGAGCGCCACGACCTGACCGGCTCTGCCAGCTCGCTGAACCCGGCGATGCTGGCGGCCGGCGCCACCTCGGGCAGCGGCATCCAGAAGTCCGCGCCGATCTCCTCCCAATCGGGCGAATACCACGAACCCTCTTACGGCGCCGGCTCGCTGAGCGGCGAAACCGGCGACCGTGTCCCCTTCGGCACCCAGACCCTCAACGATTCGGTGCCGGGAGGCCAGACCTACCAGGAGCCGATGCCCCGGACGACCTTGCGCTCGCATTCGATGCAGGCCGGTAATCGGCTGCGGGAAGGCGAATCCCTGCAAGGCAGTTCCTCTATCCGCGACGAGGAAGACGCTTCGCTGGGCGGCACCATCCAGACCGGCTCGATCCAGCGCGACGCCGGCCAGACCGGTTCGATGCAGCGCGACATGGGCGAAATGCTCAACGAACAGCGCAGCACGGCGATTCCGGTCGTGCAGGAAGACCTGCAGGTCGGCAAGCGTGAAGTCCAGCGCGGCGGCGTGCGCGTGTTCTCGCGCGTGGTCGAGACCCCGGTCAATGAAAGCGTCAACCTGCGCGAAGAACACGTGAACGTGGAACGCCGTCCGGTCGACCAGCCGATCTCGCCGTCCGACTCGACCGCCTTCAAGGAGCAGTCGATCGAGATGCGCGAAACCGCCGAGGAGCCGTTGATCCAGAAGACCGCCCGCGTGGTCGAGGAAGTCCTGGTCGGCAAGGAAGTCACCCAGCGCCAGCAGAACATCAGCGACAGCGTGCGCCATACCGAGGTGCAGGTCGAATCGCTGGACCAGGACCGCTCGTCGATGCGCGCGTCCAACCTGGAAGACGACGACAGCTACTACCGCAACGACTGGAACAAGAATTACTCCAGCCTGGGCGGCAGCTACGACGACTACGCGCCGGCCTACCGCTACGGCTCCGAGATGCGCCGCAACGCGAAGTACGGCAACCGCGACTGGAGCGACGTCGAGAACGACCTGCGCAGCGATTGGGACACCCGCTACAGCAATAGCGGTGTCTCGACCTGGGACAAGATGAAGGCCGCCATCCGCCGCGGCTGGGACAAGATCACCCCGGATACGGACAGCGACAGCGCCTACCGCAGCCACTACGACAGCAACTACGCCAGCTCGGGCAGCAGCTACGACGATTACGCGCCGGCCTATCGCTACGGTACGGAGATGCGCAGCAACGACCTGTATCGCAACCGCAACTGGAACGACGTCGAATCCGACCTGCGCAGCGACTGGGATACCCGCTACAGCAGGAACGGCGTCTCGACCTGGGAGAAGATGAAGGCGGCGGTGCGCCACGGCTGGGACAAGGTCACTTCGTGATCGGGGGCTAGTCCCATGAAAAACGCCGGCCGAGGCCGGCGTTTTTTTCGTCCGAAACGTCCGAACGGAGCGTTTACTGCGCAAACACCTGCACCGCCGGCGTAATCTTGACCGCCTCCGGACGAATGCCCAGCTTCATCGCGCCGATCGCCTTGTCCTCGTCCAGCAGGGCCTGCGGCTTGGTCGCGTCGTAGCTGATCGGCGAGAAGGCATCGCTCACCAGCTTGTCCTTCAGGCCGGCCGCATCCTTGGTGATGAAGACCACCGACAGGTTTTTCGCCGACAGGTGCTTGCGCATCGCGGCGTTGACGTCGGCCGCGCTCAGCTTCGACAGGCCGTCACGCATCATCTGCGTGAATTCCGGCGTGCGGTACCACTGCGAATCCAGGGCGTAGCCGAGCTGGGCGTCCTGGGTCGCCGTCATCACGAACACGTTCTTCATCAGGTAGTCGCGGGTGGCTTCGAACTGTTCCTGGGTCAGGCCCTGGTCGATCAGCTTGCCGAGTTCGGTGAGCGCGATGCGCAGCGCCATGTGGGCGTTCTGCGGCGCGACCGGACGGATCCAGATTTCGAAGATCTGCGACTTGCGGCCCAGGTTCGGGCTCGGGAAAAAGCCGAACATGCCGCGTGGGAAGGCTTCGATGTAGGCGTAGTCGCCGTAGTTCATGCCGCGTACTTCGCGGATCCGCTGGTACAGGTAGGAGTTCGAGGCGCGATGCTCGCCCAGCCAGGTCTTGGCCAGCCACAAGGCCGCGAAGTCCGGGTGTGCACGGTTGACCTCGATCGGCAGGCCGAAGGAAATCGCGGTGGCGCGGGTGTTCTTCTCGATGATCTCGACTTCCAGGCCTTGCGGCATGCGGCCCTGGGGCTTGGCGATGCGCGGCAGGCCGGCGCCTTCCGGCAGGCCGGCCAGGCGGGTCTTCAGCTGGGCGGTCATCTCCGGGCTGACGTCACCCGAGATGCCGACGCGCAGCGCGCCCTGCGCATAGGCCTGGCGGTAGAAGTTCTTGACGTCGTCCAGGGTGATCGAGTCGATGCCCTTGACCGTGCCCAGGACCGGATGCCCGTAGGGCGTGCCGGCGAAGATATTGGCCTGCAGGCGTTCTTTGCCGAACTCTTCCTCGTTATTGTCCTTCAAGTCCAGCACCAGTGCGTTCTTCTGGGCATCCTTCAGGCGGCGGAAGTCGTCCTCACGGAAGCCCGGCGTGAGCAGCTGGGGCAGGGCGATGTCGAGGAACTGGTTCCAGTTGTCCTTGTGGATGGTGCCGGTGAAGGTGGTCATTTCCTTGTCGGTCAGCTCGCCGAAGCCGCCGGCGATCGGGAACAGGGCCTTGGTCACCTCGTCGTACTTGCGATCAAAGGAGCCGGCGCGGGCGACCATGGCCGCGGTCAGGGCGGCCAGGCCTTCCTTGCCGGCAGGGTCCTGGCTAGCTCCCGCTTCGAACAGCAGCTTGAAGCGCACCTGCGGCAGGGCAGTCTTCTGCACCAGCACGTCGAACCTGGCGTCGGTGGCCTTGGGCGCCATGTCGGCCAGCTTCGGCAGGGCCTCGATGCCGGCCGGGAGGGCGTCGTGCGACAGGGTCGTCACCACCATCGCGTCGTCGACCAGGTATTTGCGCGCCGCCGCCTGCAGGTCGGCCGGCGTCAGGGTGTTGATCAGGCGGTAGTAGCGGTTGATGGTGCCGTAGGAACGGTCGTAGTGTACGTAGGAAGCCAGGGTCTGGGCGATGGTGTCGGTATTGTCCAGGCTGCGGATCAGGCCGTATTTTTCCGAGGACTGGGCATCTTCCAGTGCCTGCCTCGTGACCGGGACGTCGCGCAGCTTGGCCACCGTCTCGAGGATGGCATTGCGTACGTACAGTGCGTCTTCCGGCTTCTTGACGCGGGCGCCGATGGTCACCAGCGACGGGTCGACACGTGCCGGGGTGTAGTCGAACAGCTGGTCGACCTTCTGCTCGTCCTGCACCAGGCGTTTATACAGCGGCGAGGTGCGGCCGAACGACAGCGACAGCAGCATCGACAGCGCGGCCTGGTCCTTCTTCGTATCCGAGAAGGCCGGAGCGCGGAAGGCCACCGTCACCAGCGGCAGGGTCGGGCTCTGCCAGCTTACGTGGCGGTATTGCGCTCCCTGTGCGGCGGGCTCGGCCGGGACCGCGACGTTGTAGGAGCCGCGGCGCCAAGCGCTCCAGTATTTCTCGACCAGCGCCACCGCGTTCTTCGGATCGACGTCGCCGGCGATGATGATGGTGGTGCGCTCCGGGCGGTACCAGCGGTCGAAGAAGACCTTCGAGTACTGGTACTGGTTGGGCATGTCCTCGATGTCCTTCAGGAAGCCCATCGTGGTGTGCTTGTAGGTGTGGGTGTTGAAGGCGGCATCGCGCTGGACCTCGAACAGCTTCTGCATCGGATTGGCGCTGTTCTTGTTGTACTCGCCCAGCACGGCGCGCGATTCGGTCTTGAACGCGGCTTCGGAGTAATCCAGGTGCTGGAAGCGGTCGGCCTCGACCTTCAGCACGGTTTCGAGGTCCTGCTTGGCGAAGGTCGTGTAATAGTTGGTCAGGTCGTCGCTGGTGTAGGCGTTCTGGCGGGCGCCGGCCTTGGTGATGATCTCCTGGTACTTCTCGGGCGGGTAGGCCTTGGTACCGCGGAACATCATGTGTTCGAAGAAGTGGGCGAAGCCGGACTTGCCCGGCTCGACTTCATTGCGCGAACCGGTCTGCACCGGAATGGTGACCGAAACCAGGTTCGGGAAGCCGGTCGGCACCACGATCACCTTGAGGCCGTTGGGCAGCTGTTTTTCAGTGGCCTTGAACGGGAGGACGTCGGATTTCGATGGCGCCGAAGCGGGCGCGGCCAGGGCCGGCAGCGCCATGGACAGGGCCATGGGCAGGGCTGCCAGCGGGACGAACTTGGACAACTGAGTCACGCGATCTCCTTGGGAAAAATACTGTGCGCGACAGCATAGAGTATTCCCAAGGAAAGATATAGGACAATCAAGTATGTATGCGGCTCAGGCGGGTTCCGACTGCGGCAGGCTGATCCGGTTGCGGCCCATGTGCTTGGCGCGGTAGAGGGCGGCGTCGGCGGTGGCCACCAGGTCGGATGCGGAGGTATCCGGCGACGCCAGCGCGGTGGCGGCGCCGATCGAGACCGTCACGCGCTGGCCGGCCGCCAGGCGGTTCGGCACCTGCAACTGCTCGACCCGGGTGCGGATGCGCTCGGCCACGCTGGCGGCGCCCTTCAGCGACTGGTTCGGCAGGATCACGGCGAACTCCTCGCCGCCGTAGCGGGCCACCAGGTCGTTGGCGCGCATCTCGCTGGCGACGGCGGTGGCGATGCGCTTCAGGCATTCGTCGCCGCCGAGGTGGCCGTTGGCGTCGTTGAAGGCCTTGAAGTTGTCGACGTCGACCATCAGCAGCGACAGCGGCTGGCGCTGGCGCAGCGCGCGCGACCATTCGGCCTGCAGGGTGTCGTCGAAGCAGCGGCGGTTGGCCAGGCCGGTGAGGCCGTCGCGGATGGCCAGCTGCTCGAGGGCGATCTGGGCCATCTTTTCGGCGGTCAGGTCGCGCAGGGTTTCGACCACGGCGGCGAGGCGGCCGCGCTCGTCGTAGATGGGGCTGGCATCGGCGGCCAGGTAGCGGCGCCGGCCGACGCGCGGCATGTCGAACCAGCTTTCGGCCGACACATGGCTGGGCTGGCCGGAAGGGATGCCGTAGCCCTGGCGCGGATGGATGCTGGGAATCTCGCCGGCGCGGTCCTGCACCACCATGTCGGCCAAGGTGGGGCGCTGCTCGTCGAAGAAGCTGCGCCAGTGCTCGCGGGTGCCGACGACTTCACTGGCGGGCACGCCGGTCAGGTGCTCGCAGGCACGGTTCCAGATCATCACGCGGCAACTGGTGTCGAGCACGAATACGGGAATCGCCAGCATTTCCATGAGCTGGTGCGCGAAGGCGCGTTCACCGTTCGCGCTGGCGCCGTCCATGAGCCGTGGCATTGTCGTCGTGCCTGTCATAAGCCGTCCTCTGATCTGTCTGTTGAGCAATAAATTGATTGCTGACAAGATCCGATTGTGCGGGACGGCACTTCGCGCCCTATTGATTAAAGGCAAGAAGATTTCTAAGCAGGAATTTTCCTAGAAATGCGCGGCATGAGTCTGCCGCTGCTGTCACCCGGGCTCGGCGGCCCGGGAATTGCTGCGCAGGCTGGTGCCGAGGCGGTCGAGGCGGGTGCGCAGGAGTTCCAGGCGGCTGCGGATCGCCTGGTCGGCGGCGCAGCGCTGCTGGATCTGGGTCAGCTCGGCCTGTATGACGACCAACTGGCCCTGCGGATCGCCGGCGCAGTCGCCGCTCGCGCGTGCCGCCATGCGGGCCAGCAGCAGGTCGGCTTCCGCGAAAGCCTGGTCGGACCGGGTACGGGCCGATTCTTCGCGGCATAGCGCGGCCTCGAGGCCGGCGATCCGGTCTTCGCTGCGGACCCGCCGGAACAGGGCCGCGTACAACACGGCCATGCCCAGCAGGAGGACGGCGCCCGCACGCAGACGTTCAGGCAGCATGGCGTCGGCACCGGCGCCGGCACGCCACAGTCCCGCCAGCAGCAGGATGGCGCTCAGGGCGTAGACGGCGTAGCGGGCGTGTTGCATTGTCTTCATGGTCGGCCTCCTAAGGTCGTAGGAACTTTCCGCCATGAAAAGATACGACTTTCCGAACGGATATATTTTGCCGATAGTCAATAAATTCGGGGTCTACTGCAGTTGTACCCGCGCGCGGTATAATGGAAGGTTGACGAGGGGCTTAACCGGACTTTTACCGTGACTTACAGCATCAAAGAAATTTTCTATACCCTGCAGGGCGAAGGCGCGCACGCCGGCCGTCCGGCGGTGTTCTGCCGCTTTTCCGGCTGCAACCTGTGGACCGGGCGCGAAAGCGACCGCGCCAGCGCCGTCTGCCAGTTCTGCGATACCGATTTCGTCGGCACCGATGGCGAGCGCGGCGGCAAGTTCAAGGACGCGGCGCTGCTGGCCGACGAAATCGACGGCCTGTGGCCGGCCAGCTACCCGGCCAGCAAGTACGTGGTCTTCACCGGCGGCGAGCCCCTGCTGCAGCTCGACAAGGCCCTGATCGACGCCATGCACGCGCGCGGCTTCACCATCGCGATCGAGACCAACGGTACCCTGCCGGTGCCGGAAGGCGTCGACTGGATCTGCGTCAGCCCGAAGATGGGCTCGAAGCTGGTGGTCGAAAAGGGCAATGAAATCAAGGTGGTGATCCCGCAGGCCGGCCAGGATCTGGCTGCCTACGAACACCTCGACTTCGAGAATTTCTACGTCCAGCCGATGGACGGCCTGCTGGCCGCCCAGAACACCCGCCTGGCGATCGAGACCTGCCGCCGCAATCCGAAGTGGAAGCTGAGCATCCAGACCCACAAACTCCTGCAAATCCCCTGAGCGCTCCCGCGCCAGTACTGCCCACATTTATGCTGACCATTACCCGCAAGCTCGAATTCGATGCCGGCCATCGCATTCCCGACCACAAGAGCCAGTGCCGCAACCTGCACGGCCACCGCTACACCCTCGAGATCACGCTCACCGGCGCCGTCATCGATTCGGAAGGCAATTCCGACAACGGCATGATCATGGACTTCTCGGACATCAAGGCGCTTGCCAAGGAACACCTGGTCGACGTCTGGGACCACGCCTTCCTGGTCTACGAAAAGGACGAGAAGGTGCGCGATTTCCTGGCCAGCCTGCCGGGCCACAAGACCATCGTCATCGACCGCATCCCGACCGTCGAGAACCTGGCGCAGGTCGCCTGGAACATCCTGAAAGCCGCCTACACCGACCGCTACGGTACCGGCCTGCGCCTGCAGAAGCTGGTGCTGCACGAAACCCCGAACTGCTGGGCCGAGATCACCGATGCCTGATTCCTTGCCGCCGGAGCCGGCCGCAGGCGCCCGCGACAGCGCCTACATGGCGCTGGCGCTGCGGGAAGCGCGCAAGGCCTGGGAGGCCGGCGAAGTGCCGGTCGGCGCGGTGGTGGTCAAGGATGGTGAAGTCATCGCCACCGGCTTCAACCAGCCGATCGGGCGCCACGACCCGACCGCGCATGCGGAAATCGTCGCGCTGCGCGCGGCGGCCGAAAAGCTCGGCAATTACCGCCTGCCGGGCTGCGAGCTCTACGTGACGCTCGAGCCCTGCGCCATGTGTTCGGGCGCGATGATGCACGCACGCCTCGCGCGCGTGGTCTACGCCGCCACCGATCCCAAGACCGGGGTGTGCGGCTCCGTGCTCGACCTGTTCGCGCACGAGGAACTGAATCACCACACCGAAGTCGTCGGCGGCGTGCTGGCCGAGGAGGCCGGCGCCATGCTGAAGGGCTTCTTTGCCGAGCGCCGCGCGGCGCGCAAGGGCTAGTTCCGCCTCGTTCCGCCACATCGCGTAGCGCCCACTATCTGCCGAAAATGGTATGCTGGATCTACGCCACCCGCATAGTGGCGCGGAGACTCACGTGGACCATTCGAACGTCGCCCAGCACCCCCTCCGCTTCCGTTCCTTGCGCGGGCGATACCGGCGCGAGTGTTGCCGCCATGCCTAGCCTGAACGCCAACGGCATCCGCATCGCCTTCGACACCGCGGGCGATCCGAAAGCCGTGCCCTTGCTGCTGATCTCCGGCCTCGGCCTGCAGCTGACGGCCTGGCCGGACGAGTTCGTCGAAGGCCTGGTCGAGCTCGGCTTTTACGTGATCCGTTACGATAATCGCGATACCGGCCTCTCCACCAAGTTCGAGCATGCCGGCACCCAGAACCTGGTCCTGGCCTGGCTGAAGTCGCTGCTGCGCTGGCCGATCCGCCCTCCCTATACCCTGGAAGACATGGCCGACGATGCGGTCGGCGTACTGTCGGCCCTGGGCGTGGCGCGCGCCCACGTGGTCGGGATGTCGATGGGCGGCATGATCGCGCAGTTGATGGCCGCCAAATATCCTTCGCGCGTGCTGAGCCTGACGTCGATCATGTCCAGCAGCGGACGGCGCGGCCTGCCCGGACCGGCGCCCGCCGTGAAGCGCGCCCTGATGCGCCGACCCAAGCCGAACGATGCCGATGCGATGGTCGAGCATGGCGTCCAGTTGCTGCAGGCGATCGGCAGCCCGACTTATCCGACCCCTGAAAAGGAATTGCGCCGCCGGGTGGCGCGCGCACTGAGGCGCAATTGCTGCCCAGGCGGCGTGCTGCGCCAGATCCTGGCCGTGACCGCCAGCGGCGACCGCAGGACGCAACTGCACACCATCGTCGCCCCGACCCTGGTGATCCATGGCGCCGCCGACCCGATGGTGCCGCTGGCCTGCGGTGCGGACACCGCCGAGGCGATTCCGAACGCCCGCCTGGAAGTGATCGAAGGCATGGGTCACGACCTGCCGACCCAATTACTGGAGAGGCTGCTTGCCTTGATCGACGCCCATGCCCACGGTAAGATGACGCCCGACTCAACACCGCGGCTTTTCGTCAAACAGTGATCACTCCGAAAATTGGCATCGCGCTGGTCGCGCCGGGCGGCTACGCGCCCGATGCCGAAACAGTAGCACGCGGCATCGCCCGCCTCGAATCCCAGGGCATCCTGGTCCATAACTACTACGAGCACGACAAGCGCCACCTGCGCTTCGGCGGCACCGACGAGTCGCGCCTGGCGCAGCTGAACGCGGCCGCCGCGGATCCGGACGTGCAGCTCGTGATCGCGCTGCGCGGCCAGTACGGCATGACCCGCCTGCTGCCGCACATCGACTTCGACCGCATGGCCGACAGCGGCAAGATTTTCGTCGGCTTCTCGGACATCACCGCCTTCCACATGGCGCTCTACGCCCGGCGCGGCGCGATCAGCTACGCCGGCCCGATGTTCGCCGGCGATTTCAGTGCGGCGGAGCCGGACGAGTTCACCCTCGGCGATTTCTGGCGCTGCCTGGCGGGCCCGACCCACAGCGTGACAGGGGAGGGCAGGGAAAATCCGGCGCTGGACGTGAACGGCACGGTGTGGGGCGGCAACCTGGCGATGATCATGTCGCTGGCCGGTACTGACTACTTCCCGCGTATCGATGGCGGCATCCTGTTCCTGGAAGACATCGCCGAACACCCCTACCGCGTCGAACGCATGCTGCTCCAGCTGATGCAGACCGGCGTGCTGGCGCGCCAGCGCGCGATCGTGCTGGGCGATTTCTCGGGCTACCGGCTGGCGCCGGCCGATAACGGCTACAACTTCGACGAGATGCTGGCCTATCTGCGTGCGACCCTGCCGTGTCCGGTGCTGACCGGATTGGAGTTCGGGCATATCCAGCGCCGCGTGACGATTCCATTCGGGGCGCAGGGGCATCTGGTGTCGGCCAAGTCCGGCTGGCGCCTGACGATGTCCGATTATCCGACCGTTCGCGTCGGTTGAGAGGATTTCCCCGCCTTCATAGTGGCGGGCTGCTCACTCTGTAGCTACGCAATGGTAAAATGCACGGTTATTGAATAGAACCGCGCATGTCGCGTTAACTCCGCAGGAAGGTTACCAAGTGCTATCTACAGCCAACATCACGATGCAGTTCGGCGCCAAGCCGCTGTTCGAGAACATCTCCGTCAAATTCGGCGACGGCAACCGCTACGGCCTGATCGGCGCCAACGGTTGCGGCAAGTCGACCTTCATGAAGATCCTTGGCGGCGACCTCGAGCCGTCGGGCGGCAATGTCTCGCTCGACCCGGGCGAGCGCCTCGGTAAGCTGCGACAGGACCAGTTTGCCTACGAAGACGTGCGCGTGCTGGACGTCGTCATGATGGGCCACACCGAACTGTGGAACGCGATCGCCGAGCGCGACGCCATCTACGCGAACCCGGAAGCAAGCGACGACGACTACATGAAGGCCGCCGAGCTCGAAGGCAAGGTCGCCGAATACGACGGCTACTCGGCCGAAGCGCGTGCCGGCGAGCTGCTGCTGGGCCTGGGTATCGGCACCGACCTGCACCAGGGCCCGATGAGCGCCGTGGCGCCGGGCTGGAAGCTGCGCGTACTGCTGGCCCAGGCCCTGTTCTCGGATCCGGACATCCTGCTGCTGGACGAGCCGACCAACAACCTGGACATCCACACGATCAGCTGGCTGGCGGACATGCTGAACCAGCGTAACTCGACGATGATCATCATCTCGCACGATCGTCACTTCCTGAACTCGGTCTGTACCCACGTCGCCGACATGGACTACGGCACCCTGAAGGTCTATCCGGGTAACTACGACGATTACATGGAAGCCTCGACCCAGGCCCGCAACCAGCAGCTGGCGAACAATGCCAAGGCTAAGGAAAAAGTGGCCGAGCTGCAGGACTTCGTGCGCCGCTTTTCGGCCAACAAGTCGAAGGCCCGCCAGGCGACTTCCCGCCTCAAGATGATCGACAAGATCAAGATCGAGGAATTCAAGCCGTCCTCGCGCGCCTATCCCTTCGTGCGTTTCGAAGGCGAGAAGAAGCTGCACCGTCTTGCCGTCGAGGCCGAGGGCTTGACCAAGTCCTACGACCGCACGCTGTTCAAGAACTTCTCGATCATGGTCGAGGCCGGCGAGCGCATCGCCATCATCGGCGCCAACGGCGCCGGCAAGACGACCCTACTGCGCTCCATCGGTGGCCACGAAGTCACCGGCATGGACGCCGACACCGGCCGCATCAAATGGGCCGAGAACGCGAACCCGGGCTATATGCCGCAGGATCCGACCGAGGAATTCGCCACCGACCTCAACCTGACCGACTGGATGGGCCAGTGGACCAAGGAAGGCGACGACGACCAGGCCGTGCGCTCGATCCTGGGCCGCCTGCTGTTCGGCGGAGACGAGGTCAAGAAGTCGGTGCGCGTGCTGTCCGGCGGCGAGAAGGGCCGCATGATGTACGGTAAGCTGATGCTGGGCCGTCACAACGTGCTGATGCTCGACGAGCCGACCAACCACATGGACATGGAATCGATCGAGTCGCTGAACATTGCGCTGGACAAGTATGCCGGCACCCTGATCTTCGTCTCGCACGACCGTGAATTCGTGTCCTCGCTGGCGACCCGCATCCTCGAGGTGAAGGAAGACCGCGTGGTCGACTTCCAGGGCAATTACGAGGATTACCTGAAGAGCCAGGGCCTCGAATAAGTTTTCGTGACGCGAACAAGAAATAACGTGGGCACGGTGCGCCTACCCTACATTGCTTCGTAGGGTGGGCACACCGTGCCCACGAAACCATGGTGACATTGATATGAATACCATTGCTCCAATCAAAACCTTCGAGTACGACCGCCCCGTAGGCGGCGTGTGCTCGACCTCGGAAGCCTGGGCGCGCGCACCAATGCCCGTCGAGGCGGCCGAGAAGGAAGCCCTCAAGGACCGCATCCGGCGCCTGCTGAAGGAAAAAGAAGCCGTGCTGGTCGCCCACTACTACGTGGACGCCGACCTGCAGGACCTGGCCGAGGAAACCGGCGGCTGCGTCTCGGACTCGCTGGAAATGGCGCGCTTCGGCCGCGACCATCCGGCAAAGACCCTGGTCGTCGCCGGCGTGCGCTTCATGGGCGAGACCGCGAAGATCCTCAGCCCCGAAAAGACCATCCTGATGCCGGACCTGGACGCGACCTGCTCGCTGGACCTGGGTTGCCCGGCCGACGAGTTCGCCGCCTTCTGCGACCAGCACCCGGACCGCAC
This sequence comes from Massilia sp. 2TAF26, assembly GCF_052115005.1. Lineage (NCBI taxonomy): Bacteria > Pseudomonadati > Pseudomonadota > Betaproteobacteria > Burkholderiales > Oxalobacteraceae > Massilia > Massilia sp. 2TAF26. The sequence continues at coordinate 94,989 of NZ_JBFRFV010000006.1, read as the reverse complement.
CGTGGTCGTCTACGCGAACACCTCCGCCGCCGTGAAGGCGCGCGCCGACTGGATGGTGACTTCGTCGATCGGCCTGGACATCGTCGATTACCTGCACAAGCAGGGCAAGAAGATTCTGTGGGCGCCCGACCGCCACCTGGGTGCCTACATCCAGAAGAAGACCGGCGCCGACATGCTGCTGTGGCAGGGTTCCTGCCTCGTGCACGACGAGTTCAAGGGCATCGAACTCGACCTGCTGCGCGCCCAGTATCCGGACGCGAAGGTGCTGGTGCACCCGGAATCGCCGGCCAATGTGGTCGAACAGGCAGACGCGGTCGGCTCGACCACCCAGCTGATCGACGCCGCCCGCACCATGGATGCGACCACCTTCATCGTCGCCACCGACAACGGCATCCTGCACAAGATGCGTGCCGCCGCCCCGGGCAAGCACTTCATCGATGCGCCGACGGCCGGCAACAGCGCCACCTGCAAGAGCTGCGCCCACTGTCCGTGGATGGCGATGAACGGCCTGGTCAACCTGGCCGCCGTACTGGAAGCGACGGACGGACGCAACGAGATCCACGTCGATCCGGAAACCGGCCGCCAGGCCAAGCGCGCCATCGACCGCATGCTCGATTTCGCCGCCGCCAAGAAAGCCAAGGCCCTGCCGACCGGTTCGCTGGAGCAGGAAAGCAAACTGTTCTCTGGAATCGGACCCGCATGACGACCTTACGTAACCCATTCGCGGAAGAAGGCGGTGCCTTCAACGAAAAGCTGCAAGCCGCGTTCGAACAGAACCTCCTTGCCGCGCTGCTGGAAGACGTCGGTACCGGCGACCTGACCGGCAAGCTGGTGCCGGACGAGCCGCGTGCGAAAGCGCGCGTGATCGTCCGCGAAGAAGCCGTGCTGTGCGGCGCCCCCTGGTTCGAGGGCATCATGCTGGCGGTCGACCAGGACATCGAGATCGACTGGCAGTACGCCGAAGGCGACCTGATGGCCGCGGACAGCGTGGTCTGCACGATCGAAGGTTCGCCGCGTTCGCTGCTGACGGCCGAGCGCGCCGCCTTGAACTTCCTGCAGCTTCTGTCCGGCGTGGCAAGCGCCACCCGCAAGTACGTCGAAGTCGTGGCCGGCACCCGCGCCAAGATCCTCGACACCCGCAAGACCCTGCCTGGCCTGCGCCAGGCGCAGAAGTACGCGGTGCGCGTGGGCGGCGGCGCCAACCAGCGCATGGCACTCTACGACGGCATCCTGATCAAGGAAAACCACATCGCGGCGGCCGGCGGCATCACCGCGGCCCTGAACGCCGCGGCGGCATTGAATGCCGGCGTGACGATCCAGGTCGAGGTCGAGTCGATCGCCGAACTGCAGGAAGCGCTGGCGGCCGGCGCCGTCTCGATCCTGCTGGATAACTTTGATCTGGACATGATGGCCGAGGCCGTGCGAATCAACGACGGCCGTGCGCTGCTGGAAGCCTCCGGCGGCATCAATATGCAGACCGTGCGGGCGATTGCCGAAACCGGCGTCGACCGCATTTCGGTCGGCAGCCTGACCAAGGATGTGCGGGCGACCGACTATTCGCTCAGGATCGTCGGCTGAGCGGTGTGATTCATCATCCCTGCCGCAACGATGACGGCGAACTGGTCGTCATCCACCGGCCCAGTTCGCCCACCGCCCTGACGCATTGGGCGGACTCCGGCGCACAGGCGCTAGCCGTACCCGCTTGCGCGATGCCGGCCGAACTGAATGGGGTCGTGCTGGCACCGTGCGTGCTTCCAGTTGGCGCTGGCGACACGGTCGAGGAGCCTGAATTCATCCTGCCGCCCGGCATGAAGGCCGCGGCCGGCGCGGTGGTCGTCGAGGATGACGGCCGCGTCTGGCTTGTGTCGCCAACCAACGGCTTCGGCGGCTACAGCGCAACCTTTCCGAAAGGCCGGGTGGACCCGGGCGCTACCTTGCAGCAAACGGCAGTGCGCGAAGTGTTCGAGGAATCCGGCCTCGCCGTGCGCCTGGAAGCCTTCCTGCTGGACGTCCGGCGCACACAAACCTATACCCGCTACTACCTCGCGAAACGCATCGGCGGCTGTCCCTCGGCCATGGGTTGGGAGACCCAGGCGGTGCACCTGGTGCCCGCCGCACGCCTGGCCGGGATTGCCGCGCATCCGAACGATGCCGCGATCATCCGCGCCCTCCGCGACTGGCTGAGCGTCCGCCGGGGCTGAGGCTCAGACCCCGCTCTCGCTGGCCCGCGCCATCGCCTCCGCCTGCGGCGTGCGCATGAGCACCGGCTCGCCCACCCGCGCCGCGATCGAATCGACTGCCGCCATGACCTGGTCCGGATGCGCGTAATGCGTCATGTGGCCGACGCCTGGCTGCAACTGCAGCTCGCTGTCCGGAACCCGCTCGCTCAGGCGCTCGGAATTGTGGCCGAAGTCGACGATCTGGTCCTGGGTACCGGCGAGGATCAGGGCCGGCACCTTCAGCTCCGGATAGCGCTTGGCCAGCGACATCGCCGCCGGCACCATCAGCGCGCTTTCGGCGGCGCTGGCGCGCAGCTGGCTCGGGCGCAGGGCCATCCAGGGCGGCAACCGGCGGAACGAATCCGCCACCGGCATCGGCGCGAAGGTTTTCTTGATCAGCGGGCGCCACAGCATGCGGGTCATCAGGGGCAAAATCGTAAACCGCATCAGGTCGCCGACCACGGGGATGGCCGGGCCCGACATCAGCGGCGCATCGAGGCGCAGGCTCGGGTAGTAATAGCCCGACAGCAGCACCAGGCCGCGCACGAAATCCGGCGCCTCCAGCGCCATCGACAGCGCCACCATCGTGCCCCAGGAGTGGCCGAGGACGATGGCGGACTCGACGTCCAGCTCCTGCAAGGCATGGTGCAGCAGCCGGGCCTGGGCCTGCGGCGTCCACACCTTGCTGCGCGGACGTTCGCTGTAACCGAAACCCGGGCGGTCGAAGGCGATCACGCGGTAGTGCTCGGCGGCGCGGTCCAGCAAGCCGCTGTGCTCGAAATCGTTGGCCATCACGCCGTTACCGTGCAGCAGGACCAGCACCGGGCCTTCGCCGCGCTCGATGTAGTGCAGGCGCACGCCATCGACCTTCACGAAGCGTCCCTGCGGCGGATTCTCGGCCTCGGCCTGTTTCGTTTTCGCGCGCACGTAAAAGAAGGATGCGGCCAGTCCCAGCCCGGCCGCGGCGGCGCCGATCTGCCAGCCTTTGATGTTATTCGTCACAATGTTCCCCCGTCGAGTTGAATGGATGGCGTGACTCTTTCAGATCCAGCCCCAGTCCTTGCGAGCAGCTCGACCACGAGGGGCAATACCCGCTCGCTGGATTCTTCGATTTTTATGTCGAGCAGGTCGTCGGCGCGCGTGCGGCCGAGATTGATCGCGGCGATCGGCTTATCGCTGGCGCGCGCCATGCGGGCGAAGCGGAAGCCCGAATACACCATCAGCGAGGAACCGACCACCAGCAGGGCGTCGGCGCGCGCCATCTGGTCGAGGGCGATGGCGGTGCGCGCGGGCGGGACGTTATCGCCGAAGAACACGACGTTCGGCATCAGGGTCCCGGCGCAGCACACGCACTGCGGCAGGCGGAAATCCGCCAGCTCGGCCGGCTCGACCGACGCGTCGCCGTCCGGCAGCGGGGTCGCGTCCGCATGCAGCATGTGCGGGTTCAGGTCGGCCAGTTGCCCCTGGACGAAGGCGCGCGGAAACAAGGCCGGGCAGTCCAGGCAGACCACCGCGTGGATATTGCCGTGCAGTTCGAGCACGCTGTGGCTGCCGGCCTGGCCGTGCAGGCCGTCGACGTTCTGGGTCAGCACCGAGCCGATCTTGCCCAGCTTCTCCAATGCTGCGATCGCAACATGGCCGGGATTCGGCCGCGCCCTGGACAGCACCGGCCAGCCGATCATGCTGCGCGCCCAGTAGCGTTTCTGGACGTGGTCATATTTGCGAAAATCCGGCCCATGGATGGGCGGGCGGCCGCGGCGGGTGCCGTCGCGGTCGCGGTAGTCGGGAATGCCCGACGCGGTGGACAGGCCGGCGCCGGTCAGCACCAGGGCGCGCGGGTGGCGGTCCAGGAATTCGGCGAGCCGGGCCGCGTGGTCGTGGACGGTAAAACCTTCAGCCATTGTGGTGGTTCCTCGTTGTCTTCCCTCGGGATCGTAACACCCTTACTGACGGGACGGACACACGATACCGGCTCTTGCGCCGCGCTGCAGCATTGCTCAGCGCCGGCTGGAAACGACGATGCCGCCGACGATCAGGGCGAAGGCCAGCCCATGGTAGGCGTGCGGCAATTCGCCCAGGAAGGCCGAGGACAGCAGGGCCGCGAACAGCGGAGTCAGGTTGACGAAGAAGGCGCCAATGCCGGGCCCGGCGCGGCGGATGCCGGCGCCCCACAGCGCGTAGGCCAGCACGGCCGGACCGACGGCGACGAACAGCAGGCTTGCGGCCAGTGTGCCGCTCCAGGCGATCGCATGCGCATCGACGGCCCATTCGACGCCGGTGAACAGTGCCGACCACAGCAGGCCATAAGCCACCTGGGTCGCCAGGAAGGCCGCCCAGTCCGCGCGCAGCGCCGGCGTGTCCTTCGGCTGCAGCAGCATCCAGCTATAGAATGACCAGGCGATGGTCGCCAGGATCATGTAGAGGTCGCCGGCTACGAGCCTAAGGCTCAGCAACTGGTGAATATCGCCGCGGCACAGCACCACCAGCACGCCGAGGATGGACAGCACGGCGCCCGCCACCTGCCGGGGCCGCACCGGCACCTTGAAGAACAGCCGCCCGACCAGCATCATCCACACCGGCATGCCGGACGCGACCAGGGTCACGTTGATCGGCGTGGAACTCTGCAGGGCCAGGTATTGCAGCGAGTTGTACAGGCCGACCCCGGCCAGGCCCAGCAGCGCATAGCGGCGCCAGTTGGCCAGCACGCCGCTGCCGGGTTTCAGCGCGGCGCGGCCCAGCGGAAGCAGGATGAGGAGCGCGATCGTCCAGCGCAGCAGGTTCAGGGTCATCGGCGGCACGGCCTCGCGCACCAGGCGGCCGACGATGGCGTTGCCGGCCCAGAGCAGGGGCGGGACCGCCAGGAGCAGGATGGTGGAGGGGGTGAGTTTTTGGTTCATCATCAAGGCCGCGAACGAAAAACCGTCATCCCCACGAAAGCGGGGATCCATACCGGGCTCATGAAACCGTTCAGTTGGCAGCCAGGCGATGACACCACGGTCCGTGACCCGGCATGGATTCCCGCTTCCGCGGGAATGACGTTAACGGCGCCGCGGCGTCAACACACTCGGCAGCGCCTTCGGCAAGGTATCCGGATAATCCCGCGAATAATGCAGCCCGCGGCTCTCCCGGCGCGACAATGCGCTGCGCACGATCAGGTCCGCCACTTCGACCAGGTTACGCAGCTCCAGCAAGTCATTGGTGACGCGGAAGTTGCGGTAATACTCGTCGATCTCTTCCTTCAGCAGGCGGATGCGGTGGTGCGCGCGTTCCAGGCGCTTGGTGGTGCGCACGATGCCGACGTAATTCCACATGAAGCGCCGCAGTTCGTCCCAGTTGTGGGCAATGACGACCTCTTCGTCGGCATTGGTGACCCGGCTTTCGTCCCAGGCCGGCAGGTCCGGCAGCTCGGCCGGCGGCGCGGCGGCGATCTGGTGGGCGCAGGCGCGGCCGACCACCAGGCATTCCAGCAGCGAGTTGCTGGCGAGGCGATTCGCGCCGTGCAGGCCGGTGCACGCGGTCTCGCCGACCGCGTACAGGCCCGGGATGTCGGTGCGGCCGGCCAGGTCGGTCACCACGCCGCCGCAGGTGAAGTGCACGGCCGGCACCACCGGAATCGGCTGCTGGGTGATGTCGATGCCTAATTCTAAGCAGCGGGCATGAATGGTCGGGAAGTGCTCCTTGATGAATTCCGGGCTCTGGTGGGAAATGTCCAGGTGGACGTAATCCAGGCCGCGCTTCTTCATTTCGAAGTCGATGGCGCGCGCCACGACGTCGCGCGGGGCCAGTTCGCCGCGCTCGTCGTGGGCCGGCATGAAGCGAGTGCCGGCCGCGGCGCCGGCTTCGGGCGGCAGCTTGAGCAGGCCGCCTTCGCCGCGTACCGCCTCGCTGATCAGGAAGGACTTCGCGTAGGGGTGGTACAGGCAGGTCGGGTGGAACTGGATGAATTCCATGTTCGACACCCGGCAGCCGGCGCGCCAGGCCATGGCGATGCCGTCGCCGGTGGCGGTGTCGGGATTGGTCGTGTACAGATAGACCTTGCCGGCGCCGCCGGTGGCCAGCACGGTGTGTTCCGCCTCGAAAGTCAGCACCTTGCCGCTCTGCTCGTCCTGCACGTAGAGGCCGTAGCAGCGCGGCTGGCCAACCAGGCTCGGGGCGCCGCCGTGCACACCGCCGGCGCTCAGCTTGTCGGAAGTGATCACGTCGATCGCGCTGTGATGCTCGAACAGCGCGATGTTCGGATGCGCGCGCACCTTCTGTTCCAGCGTGACCTGGACCGCGTGGCCGGTGGCGTCGGCGGCGTGGATGATGCGGCGCTGGCTGTGGCCGCCTTCGCGCGTCAGGTGGAAGCCGAGTTCCGCGCTTTCGTCGCGGGTGAAGGGCACGCCTTGCTCGATCAGCCATTCGATGGCTTCACGGCCGTGCTCGACGATGAAGCGGGTGGCGGCTTCGTCGCACAGGCCGGCGCCGGCCACCAGGGTGTCGGCAATGTGCTGGTCGTGGCTGTCGCCGGAATCGAGGACGGCGGCGATGCCGCCCTGCGCCCAGTTGCTGGCGCCGTCGAGGAGTTCGCGTTTGGAGATGATGGCCACCTTGCGGGTCTGCGCCAGGTGGAGGGCAACCGACAGGCCGGCCAGGCCGCTGCCGACGATTACAACATCGAATTTCATAATGGTGGAGGCTTGATCAACCTGCCGAGGGTCTCAAGCCCTTTTAGTTTTGTAGAGAGGCATCACTATAGACGATTTGCGGCCGCCTTGTTGGAACGGCATTGGCGGCGATCGGCGTAAACATCCGCGCTTGGCGATGAACGACAGTGTCCTGCATGCGCTTCAGCAGACACAGCCCGCCGAGCTGGCCGCCGCCCGTCTGGAGAGCTTAACGTGATGCATCACGTTTATTGAGGACCATTTCATAGAGACGCCGGTAGCGGGCCGCCGTCAACTCCCAGCTGCGCCGCGTGCTCATGAAATCGCGCGCCGCCGCACCCAGCCCATCGATGCGCCAGGGTTCGGCCAGCACCTGCTCGATGGCCTTCACCAGCGACGCACGCCTGCCGGCCTCGAACAGCATCCCGCTATGCCCGTGCACCAGCAGCTCACGGTGGCAGGGCAGGTCCGATGCGACCACCGCACAGCCCTGCGCCAGTGCGTTGAGCAGGTGCCGTGACGGCTGCAGGGAGGGCTTCAGCCCCAGCGCCGGAAACACCGCGATATCGGCGCGCGCCAGCACATCGGCCGCACGCCGGTAAGAGAGCGGACCGGCGAACACGACGTGGCCGCGCAGTCCCGGCCGGGCCAGCAGCTGCTCGAAACAGGCCTCGCGTTCGCCGCCGGCGGCGACCAGCAGCCGCAGCGCCGGATGCTTGCGGCGCAGTTGGCCCAGGGCCGTCAGCAGCAACTCCAGACCGTCGTCCGGCTCCAGGCCGCCCGCATAGGCGAGTAGCGGCGCCCCCACCAGGTTCGTCATCCTGGCGCTGGCCGGCAAGCCCGGCACCAGGTCCGGCGCCGGCGGGATCACGGCGATCGACCTGCCGGCCAGGCCCTCCGCACGCAAGGCGGCCCGCACCTGGGCTGTCCCAGCCGCGATCGCATGGGCCGCGCCCAGGGCCCAGCGTTCCGCGCGCGGGAAGGGATAGGCAGGCGCGGCCAGTCCACGGCGCTCGGCCTCGACCAGCAGTGCAAGCTTGTGCAGGCGTGCCACCGGCCACGCGGCCACCGCGTTCGCACTCGGCAGGTGCACGTGGATCAGGTCCGGCCGCGTCAGCTTTGCCACCTGGCGCAGGCGCAGCGCCAGGGCCGCCGTCGATGCCGCCGCGCCGAGACGGGAATCCGGCGCCGCCGTGCGGACGAAAGGGAGGCGCCGGCCCAGGGCCACGGTGCGGTAGAAATGCCAGCCTTCGCCATGCACCTGCGTCGCCGGGTGGCCGGTGCCGGTGAGCTGGACGGTCTGCACGCCCTGGTCGCGCAGCCCTTCCAGCAGGGCCTGGGCACGGCGGCTGTAATCGCTGCGCCGCGGCGCGGAATGGTCTAGCAGGTGCAGCACGCGCATCGCCTGTTCCGCCTAGGTTTCGAAACCCGTCAGCGCATCGTAGACGGCCAGGTAGTCGCGCGCCATTGCCGGCATGCTATGGCGGGCGATCACGTGGCTGCGGGCGCGCGCGCCGTGGCGGGCCGCCATCTCGGGGATGCGGCAGTAATCCGAAACCGCCGCCGCCAGCAATTCGGTCGAGGTCGGCGGCACCAGGATGCCGGTGAAGCCGGGGTGCACGAGCTCGGCATTGCAGCCGACCGCGCTGGCGACCACCGGCAGGCCGCTGGCCATCGCTTCCAGGATCGCGTTCGCGCGGTCCTCGGTCAGCGAGGGCAGCACGAACAGGTCCATCGCGCGCAGAAGCTGGGCGATATCGCTGCGGGCTCCGGGCAGCCAGGCGCGGGCCGCGGCGCCGGCGCGGTTCAGCATCGCCTGGCATTCGGCGCGCGCCGGCCCGTCGCCGACGATCATCAGGCGCAGGCGCTGGTGGGCCGGATGCGGCGAGGCGATCAGCCGCAGGAAGGCCTCGACCAGCAGCGTATGGTTGGCGCCGTCGTCCATGCGCCCGATACTGCCGATGACGAACACGCCGTCGTGCATGAAACCGGCCGGCCCGACCGCCGCCGCCGGGCCCAGGCGCGGGTGGAATTGCACGCTGTCGACGCCGTTCGCGATTTGCGAGACGCGCGCCGGCTCGGCGCCGATCGCCCCCACCAACCATTGTTCGAGGTCGCCATTGGCGGTGATGAAGTGGTCGATCAGGGGGCGCAGCAGGCGGCGCAGCGCCCGTCCGCGAAAGCTGGGAGCGCCGTCGGGGCCCAGGTCGCGCCCGTACTCCGCATGCACCCGCAGCCGCACGCCGGCCAGCGCCGCCACCAGCTGGGACGGCAGCCCGGAACGGTTACGGGTATGGATCAGGTCGGGCTGCAGGCCGCGCAGCACGCGGTAGAGGCGCAAGTAGTGAAGCAGGCCGCGCTCCTGCTGGTGCAGGTTGACGATCTCGACGCCTTGTTCGCGCAGGCCGGCTTCGTAGTCGCCCTGGCCGCGCAGGCAGACGATGGCATGGCGGTAGCGCTCGGCCGGCAAATGACGGATCAGGTTCAGCAGGCCGGTTTCCGTTTGGGCGCTGGACAGCGCTTCCACGACGTGCACCACCAGCCGCGCCGGTCCGGCGGCGGGAAAGGAATTCGCCATGGGTGAGGCGGCGGCATGCTTCGCGCCCAGGCCGGCGACGTCCGGAAACGGCTGTGCACGGCGGTGAGTGGAAGGCATTCGCAACGGACTCCATGCTCGTTAACGGCGGCTGACACGCGATTATATTGCCGCCCAAACCCGGGTTCTCTTCGCTTTCCGGCATGGTTGACGAGGCTCAAAAAAGCGCTGCGCGGATGTTCGCTTGCGCACCGACCCGGCATCCGGCTGGCGCTAGGATGCACGGACATCAGCCATTCACGAGGACTGCCCATGACCACCCACCACGCCGCCGAAGTGGCCAAACTGCACGACAAGATCAAGGACGTGCGCTTTCCGATGTTTACCTGGCAGGACCAGCATGGCCACCTGCTGAGCCAGCCGATGACCCAGCAGCAGGTCGACGCCGATGGCGGCATCTGGTTCTACACCTCGACCCTGACCGCGCTGTGGGATTGCATCGCCCACCGCCCCCAGGTCAACCTGGGCTTTGCCGACCAGGACGGCAGCCTGTATGTATCGGTGAGCGGCACCGCCGAGCGCGTGGTCGACCGCGAGCGCATCCGCGCGATGTGGAACACCGGCGTGCAAGCCTGGTTCCCGGCCGGCCCCGAGGACCAGCACGTGGTGCTGATCCGCGTCGACCCGCACTCGGCCGAATACTGGGACTCGAACGACAGCAAGATGGTCCGCATCTTTGCCATGGCCAAGGCCGCCATCACCGGCGACAAGCCCGACCTGGACAGCGAACACAAATCGATCCGCCTCGACTAGCGCCTAGAAAATTCCAGCCTTGCAATAAACCGGCCCGCTGACGTACAGTACACGCTTCTTCACGAAGGGGCGGCAATGGAACTGGAAGGGCAGGGCCGGGAGCAATGATCGCGCTGCAGGAACTGGCGGCCGACGTCTATACGGCGCTGAGTGCGACCGCGCCGCTCGAACTGGCGGCGAACGTCTTTACGGCCATCGCCATCGTGCTGGCCGGCCGCAACAATATCCATACCTGGTGGACCGGCGTGGCCGGCACTCTACTGTTCGGCCTGCTGTTCGCACAGAACCGCCTGTACGCCGACGTTGCCCTGCAGCTGTTCTTCGTGGTCACCGGCCTGATCGGCTGGTGGAAATGGCTGCGCGGCCGGCACGGCGAAGCGCTGCCCGTCACTCACGCGGGCATGGCCAGCATGCTGTGGATCCTCCCGCTGGGCGTGGGCGCCACCGTGGCCTACGGCGCCATGCTCCACCATTTCACGAACGCTTACGCGCCTTTCCCCGATTCCGCCGTGCTCGTGTTCAGCATCATCGGCCAGATGCTGATGATGCAGCGCCGCGTGGAAAACTGGGGCTTCTGGCTGCTCGTCAATACGATCGCGACGCCGCTGTATTTCAGCCGGGGGCTGCACCTGACCGCCGTGCTGTATGCCGGCTTTTGGATCAATGCCCTGGTTTCCTGGCGCAGCTGGCACAAGCTGGCTGCGCTTCCATCCACCGATAGCATCCCCACCGAAAGCATCCGTCCATGAAACTGAAAGCAGTCGCGGCCTCGCTGGCCATCCTGGGCATCGCCGCCTCCGTCCACGCCGAATCCAGCGGCGCCGCCCAGCATGTGGTGGCCGTACGCGCCGGCAAGCTGGTCGACGTGGTCGCCGGCAAGGTGCTGGACAACCAGACCATCCTGATCAGCGGCGATCGCATCACGGCTGTCGGTCCCAGCGGCAGCATCACGGTGCCGGCCGGCGCCGAGGTGGTCGACCTGTCCGGCGCCACCGTGCTGCCGGGCCTGATCGACGCCCATACCCACCTGACCGGCGATCCGCACCAGCACGGCTACCAGTCGCTGGGCGTGTCCGACATCCGCGCCGCCATGTACGGCGCCCATGCGGCCCAGGTGACCTTGAACGCCGGCTTCACCACCGTGCGCAATGTCGGCGCCAGCGGCTTCGGCGACGTCGCCCTGCGCGACGCCATCAACGAGGGCGAGCTGCCGGGACCGCGCATGCGCACGGCCGGCTACGCGATCGGCATCCAGGGCGGCCACTGCGACAACAACCTGCTGCCGCACGATTTTCATTACACCGAGAACGGCGTGGCCGACGGTCCGTGGGCGGCGCGTGCCAAGGTCCGCGAGATGGCGAAGTACGGCGCCGACGTGATCAAGATCTGCGCCTCGGGCGGCGTGCTGTCCAAGGGCGACGAGCCGGGCGCCCAGCAGCTCACGCTGGAAGAGATGAAGGCCATCGTCGAAGAAGCGCACAAGCTGGGCCGCCGCGTGGCCGCCCACGCCCATGGCGCCAGCAGCATTCGCGACGCCATCCTGGCCGGTGTCGATTCGGTCGAACACGCCAGCCTGGTCGACGACGAAGGCATCCGCCTGGCGCGCGAGAAGGGCACTTACTTCGTCATGGATATCTATAACGACGACTACATCCTGCAGGAAGGCGCCAAGGCCGGCATGCTGCAGGAGTCGCTCGACAAGGAACGCGCCCTCGGCCAGCTGCAGCGCGACAACTTCCGCAAGGCCTTCAAGGCCGGCGTCAAGATGGCCTTCGGCACCGATGCCGGCGTCTACCCGCACGGCGACAACGCGCGCCAGTTCCACTACATGGTCCAGTACGGCATGAGCCCGATGCAGGCGATCCAGGCGGCCACCATCAATGCCGCCGACCTGCTGGGCTGGAAGGACCGCATCGGTTCGGTATCGGCGGGCAAGTATGCCGATTTGATCGCCGTCGCCGGCGACCCGCTGAAAGACCCCGCCGAGCTCACCCGCGTGAAGTTCGTAATGAAGGGCGGGGCGGTAGTGAAGGGCGCCCAGGCAGCCCGCTGAGGCCGGATCCATTCGTACGAGAGCATTCTCCATCGCGTGCTAGCCTGAACGTCGACCCACCGATGGAGGATACGATGTCCAATTTTCAGCACCCGGAATACCAGGCCTGTATCGACGCCTGTTACGCCTGCGCGGCGGCTTGCGACAATTGTTCGACCGCCTGCCTGCGTGAAGACGACGTCAAGATGATGGCGCGCTGCATTGCGCTCGACATGGATTGCGCCGCCATCTGCCGGATCGCGGCGGCCTACTTGGCCCGCGGCAGCGACTTCGCCGCACAGATGTGCCGGCTCTGCGCCGAAATCTGCACGGCCTGCGCCGCCGAGTGCGGCAAGCACCAGATGGACCACTGCCAGGCTTGCGCCCAGGCCTGCACGCGCTGCGCCGAGGCCTGCGAAGCCATGATCGGCAGGGCCTGAGCGGCTCGTCTGTTGCCGCGTTATTGTTGGTAGGGCGGCGCCAGGTCGCCCTCGGACTGGTTGCCGCCGGTTTCCGGCGTGCCGAGGCCGGTCGGATTGATGCCGGCTTGCCGGCTGTGCGTGTCCTGGGCGCCGCGGACGGTGGCGGTGGCCGCGGTGCCGGCACCCTCGGTTTCCGACGCAGTGTCCACCGCGTGCTGCATGGCGTCGCCCTGGTTCTTGTTCGGCTCGCCGGACGGCCAGTGGCCCTCGGTCTCCTCGTTGTGCGGCTTGGTCAGCGCCTCGCCGCCGCTGCCGCCGGTCTCGGCCATGGTTTCGTGGCCCGGCGTGGCGCCGGCTTCGCCGCTGGTGAGATTGCCGACGCCGATGGTTGGCGCATCGCTGCTCTTGCCCTGTTGCGTGCTCATAAAACCTCCTGTTTCAGACCGGAATCTGGGATTCGCCGCCGCCGGCGCTGCCGAAGCTCTGCAGCTGGTCCAGCGTCAGCCGGCGGTCGTTGAGTGCCGCGACGATCGCCTTCAGCTGCTCGGGATCCGGCTGGATATAGATCATGCGCTGTTCGAGCTGGTGCTCCCAATAAGGCGTGTAGGGGACATCGGTTTCGGACATCACCTTGGCCTTGAAGCTGCCGTCCTGCAGTTCGCCGACCAGGGTGATGCGGGTCGTGTCCGGGGTCGTGTTCTTTACCGTGATGTTCATGGCGCTCCTCGTGTCGTCCATTCGTTCCGGTGTATTGTCCCGTACGTTCGGCCGGAGCGCCAACACGGTTCGAACGGCCCGCCAAACCACCAGGGCGACACCGTAGGCGCTCTCACTCGTCGTGCAGGCTGATCTCGTGCTGCTCGTCGGTCGGCTTCGTCAGCCAGCGCCGGTGCAGCGCGCGCTCCAGTGGTTTGCCGAGCACGAACAAGAGGAAGACGAAGGCGAGGGCGATGCAGGCGATCTGCCAGGATCCCATGCCGCACAGGATACCGAGGATGGCGGTAATCCAGATCGAGGCTGCGGTGGTGAGGCCGCGAATGCGGTCGTTGCCGTCCTCGTGGACGATGACGCCTGCGCCGAGGAAGCCGATGCCGGTGACGAGCCCCTGTATCACGCGGCTGACCGCCGCGGTATCGACCTGCCCATGCGCTGTCAGCATGTTCATCCCGGCCATGGTTGCCAGGCAGGCGCCGAGACTGACCAGACCGAGGGTCCTGATCCCGCTTGGTTTGCCGCGCAGGTTGCGGTCCAGCCCGATCAGGCCGCCGATCAGGACCGAAGCACTCAGGCGCAGCAGAATGTCCGGATAGTCCATGGTTTATTCTCCGGCAGGGCGCTGGAACTGTCCGGCGTCGCAAGCCGCAGCGCAGGCGGCCCATCCGGAGGAGGCGAGGCGGCCGTAGAACAGGTGGCAAGTGCCGCGCAGAAAAGGGAAGGGCCCGCTGCGACGGAAAACGTATCTCATGGCCAGGCGTTCCGGGTCGCGTCGCCGGTTGGCCTTCAGGATGCGCTTGACGATGTTCATCGATACCTTTGAAAAGGAGAGCCGGATGGGCTGTCAATCATACATCGCCGAACCGCCACCGGTCTTGGGAGCTGGAAAGGGTCCCGCCACCGGGAGCGGACCCGACCTGGCAGAAGAGCAACCGTTCCGGTGTCGCCTTGCCTGGGGCGGCCGTGCCGGGGATGCAATCGGGACCAGCCCCTAAACCGGACACGGTTTTGACGCGGTTTTCACGCACATCTTTAACTCGACATTACCAAATATATTGTCGACTTTAATTCGCGAACAGGCAAAATGCTATACTGTACATAGATACAGCCCTTTTCAGCAGCCGCAGCCAGAAACATGCCGAACTTTACCCCAATCGACCTGGGCCCGTCAGCACCGGAAGAGATCACAAGCGGTCCGAGCAGCCGCCTGCACGTGAAGATGTACCGCCTCGCCGACGATGCGATCACCGAGGCCACCACCGACATCGACCTGGCACGCGAATTCATCGCCCACGGCGAACTGAGCGCGAAGTCGATCCAGAACTCGCAAAAGGAGCTGTACCGCTTCCTGACCTGGTGCCGCGAGGAAGCGAAAAAGACCCTTTCCCAGCTGAACGTTGCCGACCTCAATGCCTACAAGGAATTCCTCAAGAATCCGCCGCCGGAATGGATCTCGAAGACCAAGTGGCCGCGCACCGATCCGCGCTACCGGCCATTCACGGGGCCCTTGTCCGATCCCAGCCGGCGCCAGGCCATGATCGCCGTGAAGGGCCTGATGGGCTTTGCCGAGCAGACCGGCTACCTGCGCCGTAACCCGGGTGCGCTGGTGCGCAACGTCCGAGCGCCATCAAGCAGCCGGATTACGCGCTATTTGACCCAGGGCGCGATCGCGCTCGCGCTCGAAACGGTTTCCAGCCGCCCGGCCGACACGCCGGCGGCATTCAGGCGCCGCGCGCGCGACCGTTTCCTGCTGGTCGCCTTTGCGCACACGGGCGCCCGCCTGAACGAGATCGTCAGCGCCTCGATGGGATCGATCTACACCGAAGGCAACGGCCGCTGGTGGCTGGACGTCCTTGGCAAAGGCAACAAGCCGCGCCGCCTGCCGGTGCCGCCGGACATGCTCGAAGCCTACCACGCCTATCGCCAGGCTTTCGAACTCCTGCCGCAGACCAGCCGCACGGACCGCACGCCGCTCGTGCTGTCGAGCCGTTCACGCGAGCCGGCGCGGATCACGGACGAAGCGGCGTCGGAAGCGATCAAGGCGGTGTTCGCGGACGCCGCGCGCGCCGCCGATGCGAAAGGCGACCAGGATACGGCCGCCACCTTGCGCCAGGCCTCGGCGCACTGGCTGCGGCACAGCATGCTGACCAACCACGCGAACAACGGGGTGCAGTTGAAGACCCTGCAGGACACGGCGGGGCACGCAAATATCGCCACCACGGCGGCTTATCTGCACAAGACCGATAACGAACGGCATGACGAGATCATCCGGTCGGCGAACGGGAAGAGCATCGTTTGAGCTTGTGCTGCCCCTTGCGGGGTGGCTGTACGAGTATCGTATTTGACATAATATAGATTATGCGCGATCTGAAGCCGGTAGCCCGACCCATGAATCGGAAAGCTCTCAGACGTAAATTTGACACTTCTTTGGAAGTACATTTGATAGATGCACCTGGTCGCATTTTTATAACAAAGCTTGGCCAGACGTTCTTCCAACGCGATCGCAGATTTCGCACCGTCCAACTGGCCCTCGAGCAATGCCTTTTGCTGCCGAAGTTCGTTGCAAAGCTCCGTGGCCCGCACCGATGCTTCCTCGGCCTGCGCTAACCTGGTTTGGCTGTGCGCAAGCTGAGCTTCGAGTATGACGAGGCGCGTCTCAACGGCCTGCGACTGCTTCACCTTCTGGGTTAGGTTCCGCCCGGATTCCCTTTCAAGGTAAAGGGCTTGTTTGATGGTACCGAGTTCCGTGGCGAGCGCAGCGGCTTCCTTGTGCCGCTCCGCCTCTGCAAGTCTCGCGGCCAGATCGCGGCTATGTTGCTCCGCGGTATGCCTCGCAATTTGTTCAACACCTAGTTGATCCTTCAGCGCCTTGAGATTGCGCTGCCTTGATTCCAGTTGCCGGGAAGTCGCATCCAACACTTGCCTGATGTCGGCAAGCTGCGCTTTCAGCCCAGACTTGGCTCGCTCGTGCGCGCCCTGCTGTCGAGTCACCTGGACACGCATCGCCTCAACCTCGGTAGCGGCCTCGCCCTGGAGCCGTTCCGCAGGCTGGGTTACCAATGCCAGGATCGCCTCAGTGACGGGCGCTCTCTGACCACCCTCCTCGACTTCGATCTCGCGTAAGTACCTGTGGATGGTCGTCTTCGAACCAGTATTACCGAGAGCCGCGCGCACGGCGTCGATTGATGGATGCCACCTTTCGGCAAGCAACGCGTCACGCGCGCGTTTAACGTTAGAAAAATATATGCCGGCCTGTGCTATAGCGTTCCTCACGAAATAGCGTACTAAGTTACATACTGCTGAAATACATACTAGGCCGAGTGGTTTGTTCGAACCGTCCGCCTCACTCCTTCATATTTGATAAGGCGGTAAAGATTGCCGAGGTTACGAAACCATCAGCCCAGCGGTAATCAGCCAAGTCCCCGAGTGTGTTGGGTCCCGTTTGGCCGTACATGCGTTTCGCAAATAGCTCAGGGTTCTTTTCTCGCCATTCCTTGGACGACTGGACGGTGTCTTGCTATCGATTGCACGTCGCCGGTAGTCGCACCCCGCCGCCATTCAATGGAACAGTCGTTTTGCTATCGCTAATTCGATTTTAACGAAACATTCTTGACTTCTAACTTTGCTTATCCGAATATCCAAAAGTCGCCATATGTATTTACGATTTAATCGGCAAGATTTCTGGCATTAGTTGATATTTTTCATGTGTGTGAGGAATGTTCCGGGCAATGTGTCGAATCGGCACGAAAAAGCCCATGAATTAGCCGAGTTCAGTTGACTTGGCGAAATCGGTCGGCGCGCTTTTTTGATCATGATGGGCATTGCTTTTCTAAAGAATTCGATGAGGAATCGATAAAATCCTTTTCTTTGCACGAGTTATTTATTCCGGATTTCGATATCGCTGTATCTATCGGAAATAATAATCAGCTGTTGAGGAGATTTATCATGATTGTTAAGTTCCAGCGCAGAATCAAGTTTCGGTCTGCACTTGTCATGGTTTGCTGTACTTCAATGAGTATGATTGCCACCTTGTCGGTGCAGGCATCAAGCCATAGAGAAGCGCCATTCATAACGACGCAGCCGAAGGTCGATGGGACGGATCTTTATGCTTTCAATAGCTACGAGAACGGTAGGGCTGGTTACGTGACGCTCATTGCTAACTATCAACCCTTACAGGATCCGTACGGTGGACCGAATTACTTCAAGATGGACCCAAACGCCATTTATGAAATTCATATCGACAACAATGGTGACGCCAAGGAAGATTTAACCTTCCAGTTCCGGTTTCAAAATATCCTTAAGTCAATCGCGCTACCAATAGGATCGGCAAGCGTGCCGATTCCGCTTACCCAGGCCGGCACAGTGAACACCCCGAACTCCCCCGCCTTGAATGTTAACGAGAAATACACGATCACGCTCATCAGGGGAAACCGTCGCACGGGACAAGCGACGCCAATTAAGCAAGTGGGTACGGGTTCCGCTACGTTTGACAAGCCCGTCGATAACATTGGAACAAAAACCATTCCTGACTATGCGGCGTATGCGGCCCAGCATATCTATCCAATTTCCATCCCGGGTTGCGCTACGCCGGGCAGGGTATTTGTTGGACAGCGCCAAGAAGGTTTTGCTGTCAATCTCGGTGCGGTTTTCGACCTGATCAATGCACCCTTGTCGGTGCTTACCAATCCCGCGTTGATCAATGCGGTGCCGAATACGCTGGCGGACAAAAACATTACATCCCTGGCGCTCGAGATACACAAGAGTTGCTTACTGTCTACGGCCACTGCCGATCCTGTGATCGGTCTCTGGACCACAGCTAGCATCCGGCAAAGCCAGCTTGTCAATCCGAATCCGCCTTCAGGACATCAAACGACGGTCAATGTTGGTGGTGGTTTTGTACAGGTATCCCGCCTCGGTATGCCATTGGTCAACGAGTTGATCATCGGCTTGCCGGACAAGGACAAGTTCAACGGTTCTCTGCCACAGAACGACACCCAGTTCGCTACCTACGTCAGCAACCCGACGCTGCCAAGGCTGGTCGAAATTGCCATGGCACTTCAACCCGGCAGCGCGGCACCCCGCAATCTGCCGCGACAAGACTTGGTAACGACATTCCTTACCGGCATCAACAAGATAAACCGTCCGCTCAACCCTACTCCATCGGAAATGTTGCGCCTTAACACTTCCATTCCGGCAGTGCCGTTCGCACAGCAAAACCGCCTTGGCATCGTGGGGAATGTGCTTGCGGGTGGATCCGATAACGCAGGCTATCCGAACGGCCGGCGCCCAAAGGACGACGTTGTCGACATTTCTCTCGTCGTGGCGATGGGCGGCCTGTGCGTGGCTAACGGGAACAATAATGCTTTTGGCTTCGGTAGCGACTGTAATCCCAGCAAGGTGCCATTGGGAACGACGGTTTTCAAACTACACGATGGCGTCGACCAGGCAGTCCAACATTTCCTGCCGGGCTTTCCTTATTTGAATACACCGCTTCCGGGTGCCAAATAATCATTATTTGCTGGAGGAAAGATCATGCATAAGCTGATTCGTGTCCTTGCAACAGCCATAGCCATCTGCGCGGCTCCATTTGGCTATGCCGCAACCCTTAACTTCGATACGCCAAGCGTAATTACAATCGACAATGCTTCTAACCAGGCACTCTACCAGGAAGCGGGATTTAATCTCACCGGCAATGCAGCTGCCTTCCTGACCATCGATGGGATAGGAAGTGACAGGACGGGCGGCCTTGCCCTCTTTGCCGGTAATACTGTTAGCTTAACGGTAAGCAACGGCGGCACATTCAGTTTTTTGGGGCTCGATGCCGGGCTGCTAGCGCCGGCAAGTATGGGCGCACTGACCATTACCGGCATTTTCAATGACAACAGTCAGCGTGCTACCGTGCTAACCTTGTCGGCCTTGGGGCCTCTGTCGTTGACTGCCTGGACCGGGTTGAGCGGGCTTCGCTTTTCGGGGAATTCCGACCTTGTACTCGACAACGTAATGGTAAGCGTCTCACCCGTTCCCGAACCCGGCTCGATCGCCATGTTTCTGCTCGGGATTGGCTCCTTGGTAATAATACGGCGGGTAAGGGGTGAGAAATCCCGATACTGACGGTGAACGTCGCGCAGACCGGAGGCAGCTTTTAGCTGCCCCCGATTAGCGCTTGTCGCCTGCCCTCAGGTCACATTTCAGCGTTACTTCAAGTCCAAAGACGAACGTTCAGTCCACTTTCCGTCAACCACACCAGCGCCACCAAGGCAATCACGAATGAGCCGCCGCCTAGAACCCCTCTGCGGTAGATTAGCGAATGACGGGACAGGAAGGCCAGCGGCAGGAACAGCGCCACGATGGTGATCTGGCCGATTTCGACGCCGAGGTTAAAACCGACCAACGACAACAACAGCGACGATTTTGGCAAGCCGAGGTCGAGCAGGACGCTGGCGAAACCGAAGCCATGGATCAGGCCGAAGGCAAAGGCAACCAGTGCACGCCGTCCATGAAACAAGGGCCACAAGTTGTTTAGCGCCGCAACTACCACCGAGGCGGCAATCGCTGACTCGACCAGCCGCGACGGCAGCGACACCATGCCCAAGGTGGCCAGGGTCAGCGTCATTGAATGAGCGAGCGTGAAAGCGGTAACAATCTTCAGCACGTCGAACGCGGCCGAGCGAAATGTGGCCCTCGCCTGCCATTGGCGGTCGTGATACACCAGCACTGCGGGAAGCAGAAGCGATAGCAGGAACAGGATGTGGTCGTACCCAACCCAGATATGCCAGATACCGTTACGCACATAGTCACCAAACTGCCGCAGTGCGGATGCGTCAGCCACGCCTAGTGCCTGGTGGCCTCGATCGGGGTCGAAGATAGCGGTCGAGACCTGGCCAGCATGTCGCAGCTGAAGCAGCCCCTTGTGCTGAGGGTCGATGTCGAATAGGAGTGCGTAATCGACGTCGAGGGTCCTTACTTCAGCGGTGCAGATGCCGCGAAGGCGCAGCACCGCATAGGCGCCATCGCTATGATCGTCGAGCAGGAGGCCCGTTACCCGCATCGGACAGGCGCTGCCACCGCTCGTAAGCTTGAGGCGTGATAGCGCGTAGGCCGAAATCAGGCCTTCGTGGGCGCGCACCTCGTTCCAGGTCAGCTCGCCATTGCCGTCCTGATCAAGGCCAATTGCCATGTCGAGGTCGCGCAGCGCGATATCCCACTGGCCGTTGACCTGCTTGCCAGATACGTCGAGCGTCAGGTAACTGTCGCTCGGCTTGTGCGCGTGGGCCGGCGTGGCCAGCAGCAACGCTGCACTGAACAGCCAGAAGCACTGCAGGCAAGGCTTCATGAGGCACTTCACACGCCGACTCATGCCGCCACCTTCAACCGTGCCGCGATGGCCGCAACCCGACGGTCCTCGATATGTGAGCTGCGCAGCCAATCGAGCACCATCCGGGCTGCCTCGCGGTCGCCGCTGGCGAGCGCGCTTTCGGCCAGGATGCGCAAGTCGGCTGGTTCCTTCTGGATGAGCCAGTTGGCCTTGGCCAAGCGCACGGCCTCGGCGGGATTATTGCGTAGCACCAGTTCAAAACGCGCCTGCTCGCGCTGGTGGACGGTATCGCCGCGCAGCATGGCGGCGTCGAAGCGTGCACGTAGCGCCTCGCTCTGCTTGACGACGTCGGCTGCACCGGTGGCCCGCAGGGCCAGCGCATAGCGCAATAGCAAGGCGTCGACCCGGGTCTTATCCTTCAACAAGTGCACGACTTCGAGCGCTCGGCCATGGTCGAGCAAGAAGTCTGCATACGCACCCAGCAAATAACTGTCCGGATCTTCAGCGGCCATCGCCTTGCGAAAATGTGCTTCCGCCGCGGCATCGTCGCCACCACGCGCCGCCATTTCCGCCAACAGTGTGTCGACCCAGACTCCTATGCCAGGCGAATTCAGGGGATACCGAGCCTGCGTCTCCACCAGTTGATGGTAGCTGGACGCGGCTTGGCCGTTGATGCTGCCGACGCTCGACAAACAAGTCTGGACCACCAAGGCTGGCGCACGGGCGTATAGGCGCATGCAGCTCTCGCGCGCCGCGCCGTAGTTTCCGATCACCGTCTGGACCGTGGCCCGCGTCAGCCACGCCTGCGCGTTGCCGCTGTCGCGCTTGACGACCTGGTCGAGGTCAGCCAGAGCGGCGGAAAACTGGTGAGTACTCTGGCGCAAAGTGGCGCGTAGCACCAGCACCGGGTCGGGTGGCGCAGGCTGGTTCCACCACGGCCGCAGCGCGGCTTGGGCATACCCGAGATAGCGTGGGTCGCCTTCGGCGCGGGCCTGGTCGATATAGCGTTGCGCCAGCGTCACCGCAAGGCTGATGTCGTCCGGATTCGCGCGGAGTTCGCTCCGCAGCCGGCGCAGCTCGCGCTGAACCGGAGCCGAACGGCTGGGCAGGCGCTCGACAACCTGGTTTCCGTCTACGGGGATATGGGGGGCCGCCACCGCCGCGCCGAGCCATACGAAGGACAGCAGCAAGCCCGGCAAAGAACCACGTGTCATGGATGCCTCCAGGGTGGGCAGGAAAACGCGGGCACCGCCGGGAAGCACCATCAGCACCCGGCAAGGGCTGCGCCGCGGTGTTTCAGGCGCCGTGACGCGGACGCCGTCGGCCGATAACGGCGCCGACGTCTCATCCTAGGATGCCACACTTTGCGTTCCCACCGAAATGAAGCCATCGGTCACGCAAGCTGTCGAACAGCCCGAACCTGGACTTTTGGCTATACCTTTTCCTCCAGCCACAGGATCGCCTGCGCCATGTCGTTATAGAAAACCCGATACGCGCCCTCACCGAATTGTCCAAAAGCGATTCGCGCCAGGTAGGCGATACGTGTATTTGGAACCAGAATGGCTCTGCGCAGCACAATGGGGCCCAGCCGTTCCTTTGCTTCGGCGTCCATTTTGTCTTGCAACAGCGCCATGTCTACCGTAGGGTCTTCCAACTCCAGTGCGTCGTACAACACTTTCACCTGATGGGTATCCTTCACGAGCTCGAAGACACGGCGCTGACACTCTTTCAATATGTCCTCGTCGCACCGGCCACGCAGGCGCGCCAGCACGAGTGCGCCCACCGGTTCCACCCAAAGCTGCTGATTCATCATTTGTCACTAATATCCATGGCAAGAATTGACACTCTATCAGACGCGCCGAATTGGACTGCATGACCCAGCCTGGCCTGATGTGTCGGTCGGTCTGGCGCCTCGCCAGCATTTCCCCTTATCATCGATGCCATGATTACCTGTTTCGATATCGGCGGCAGCGCCATCAAATGCGCGGTCGCCAGCGCCGACGGCCGGATCGGCGAACTCCAGCGCGTTCCGACGCCCGCCCGCGACTTCGCGGCCTTCAGCGCCGCCATGCGTGCGCTGATCGATGCCGGCGGCCCCTCGCGCGGCGTCGCCATCTCCATTGCCGGCGTCATCGATCCGGCTGACGGCCGCATCAAATGCGCGAATATTCCCTGCATCGACGGCCGCATCTTGGCCGCCGACCTGTCCGCCGCCCTCGGCCTGCCTGTCTGGATCATCAACGACGCCGACAGCTTCGCCCTGGCCGAAGTCCAGGCCGGCGCCGGCCGCGGCCACGCCAATGTGTTCGGCCTGATCCTGGGCACCGGCGTCGGCGGTGGCCTGGTGATCGGCGGGCGCCTGATCGGCGGTCCCGGCGGCTTTGCCGGCGAATGGGGCCATGGTCCGGTCCTTGCACAGTCCGACTTGGCGCGCTTCCCTTGCGGCTGCGGCCAGACCGGCTGCCTGGACACGGTCGGCGGTGCCCGCGGCCTGGAAAGGCTGCACCTGGCGCTGCACCGGCAGGCCCTGGACAGCCGCGACATCATCGCCGCCTGGCAGTCGGGCGACGCCGATGCCGACCGCACGATCGCCTGCTGGACCGGGCTGCTGAGCGGGCCGCTGGCCATGCTGGTGAATGCCGTCGGCGCGTCGATCCTCCCGGTCGGCGGTGGCCTCGCCAACAGCGCGCCGCTGATCGCAAGGCTCGACCGGGCCGTGCGCGCCGCCATCCTGCGCAAGACGGACACGCCCATCATCGTGCCCGGCCAGTCCGGCGCGGAACCGGGACTGATCGGCGCGGCCTGGCTGGGCCTGGAAAAGCTCGGAGTCCAGCATGGTTGAAGCGATCACGCTGGAAGTCTGCGTCGACAACGTCCACGGCCTGGCCGCCGCCCTTGCCGGCGGCGCCGGCCGCATCGAATTGTGCAGCGCCCTGGACATCGGCGGCCTGACGCCGACGCCCGGACTGCTGCGCGCCGCGTCAAGCAGCCCGGTACCCGTGGTCGCCATGATCCGTCCGCGCGGCGGCGACTTCTGCTTCGACGAGGCGGAAACCCGGTTGATGCTGGACGAGATCGACGCCGTCGCCGCGGCCGGCCTGCAAGGCGTGGTGCTGGGTGCATCGATGCCTGACGGCCGCCTGGACGAAGCCACGCTGGAAAAGCTGGTGCGCAGGGCCCGGGGCCACGGCCTGCGCTGCGTACTGCACCGGGCCATCGACCTCTGTCCGGACTTGGCGCAGGCCACCCGCCAGGCCGTCGATCTCGGTTTCGAACGCATACTCAGCTCCGGCGGCGCCCGCAGCGCGTCCGAAGGACTGGACGGCTTGCGGCACTGCTTCGAGGCCGCCGCCAATCGCATCGCCATCATGCCCGGCGCCGGCATCTCCGCCGAGAACGTGCACCTGCTGCGCGACAGGCTGCCGCTGACCGACGTCCACGCATCCTGTTCGGAGCCGCTGCCCGCGGCGTCGCCGCAAGTCCTGGCCCTCGGCTTCGATTCGGGCGGGCGCCGCCAGACCAGCCGCACTAAAGTCGCCGCTTTGCGTACTAAACTACTGGCCTGACCATGTCTTTTGCTTGAAATGCAAGTTGGCCTGTGTGACACTCGGCCGGATGACGTTCGATCTTGCACCACTGGCACCGTATATTGGCGAGCTCGCGGCCGGCGCACGGCTGACCGCCCTCGCCTGCGCGCTGGCCCTGGCCGGCGGCCTGGCCCTCGGCATCGTCGCGGCCCTGATGCGCACCGCGGCCTTGCCGCTGGTCCGGCGCGCGGCCGACGTCTACGTCGACGTCTTCCGCAACCTTCCCTTCATCGTCCAGCTGTTCTTCCTGTTCTACGGCCTGCCCGAGATCGGGGTCCGGCTGAGCGCTTTCGGCACCGGCGTACTGGCGCTCTCGCTGGCCGGCGGCGCGTTTACCTCGGACGTGATCCGCTCCGGCATCCTGGCGATCGAACCGGGCGTGCTCGAGGCGGCCCAGGTCAGCGGCCTGTCGCGGCTCGCCATCTACCGCCGCATCGTGCTGCCCATCGCGCTGCGCAGCGCCGTGCGTCCGCTCGGGTCGGTGTTCGTCAACCTGGTATTGACTTCGTCGATCCTGTCCGCGATCACCCTCAATGAGCTGACCGGCAGCGCCAAGATCGTCGCCGCCGACACCTTCCAGCCTTTCGAGGTGTACGCGGTGCTTCTCCTGATCTATGCGGTGATGACCTGGCTGGTATCGCTCTCCAGCGCGGCGCTGCATCGCCGCCTGAATCGACGAATGAACTGAAAGCGGGGCTGATGCGATACACAGATTTCACGCCGCACGACCTGATCCTGCTGCTGCAGGGCCTGGGCGTTTCGCTTGCCCTGTTCGCCGCCACCACCGCCATCGGCCTGGCGATCGGGCTCGCCTGGGCGATGCTGCGCTACTACCGCACGCCGCTGCTGTCGCCGCTGGCAGCCGTGCTTGCCGAGCTGTTGAAAAATTCGCCGGTGCTGGTACAGCTCTTCCTGGTGTTCTTCGGCTTGCCGGTCCTGCTGGAGACGGAGCTGACGCCGGTGCAGGCCGCCGTCATCACGCTGTCCGGGAATACCGCCGCTTTCATCTATGTGATCGCGGTCTCCGCCATCGAATCGGTGGGACGCGATCAACTGGAAGCGGCGCGCGTGTCCGGCTTGAGCCGCTGGCAGATCCTGCGCCGCATCGTCGCGCCGCAGGCGGCCGCTTTCGCGCTCGGACCGCTGACCGGGCTGCTGGTCAACCAGTTGCAGGTGACTTCGCTGATCTCGGTGATCGGCGTGGTCGACCTGACCAAGGTGGGCGCGATCCTGAACCTGCGCACGCTGAAGCCCTTCATCGTCTGGACCGTGATCGGCCTGCTGTACTACCTGATGGCGCGGCTGATCGCCAGAGCCTGCGCCCGCGTCGAGACGCGGCTGCGCGCACACAGTGAATGGAAGGGTTTATAGGGTGATTCATATCGAAGGCGTGGCCAAGCGCTTCGCCAGCAACACGGTACTCGACGGTGTCGACCTGCGCATCGCGCCGGGTGAAGTGGTGTCCATCCTCGGCGCCAGCGGCTCCGGCAAGTCGACGCTGATCCGCTGCATCAACGGCCTCGAAAAACTCGATGGCGGTGTGATTTCCGTCGACGGACACCGGGTCGACGATCCGAAACAGCTGCGGCTCGCGCGCCGCTGCTGCGGCACCGTGTTCCAGCTGTTTAACCTGTACCCGCACATGACGGCGCTGCGGAACATCACATTGGCGCCGATCGAAGTCCTGAAAGTGCCGCGCCGCCAGGCCGAGGACGAGGCGCGCGAGCTGCTGGCCTCCGTCGGCCTGCTCGAACGCGCCGACGCCTATCCGGCCCAGCTCTCCGGCGGACAGCGCCAGCGCGTGGGCATCTGCCGGGCGCTGGCGATGAAGCCGCGCTACCTGCTGCTGGACGAAGTCACCAGCGCGCTCGATCCCGAGATGACGGCCGAAGTGCTGTCCATCCTCGCCAGGCTGGCGGCGAACGGCACCACGATGCTGTTCGTGACCCACGAAATCGAGTTCGCGCGCCAGATCTCCAATCGCATCGTGTTCCTCGAGCGGGGCAGGCTGCTGGCCGACCTGCCGACCACGCAATTCTTCGCTGAGGACGGCGGCCTGGCGCAGCCGCGCATCGCCCAATTTTTATCGAAAATGAGCAAATCATGAGAATGCTGTTAGCGAACGCCGAAGCCTGGCCCGGCTTCGACACCACCGTCGAGCTGTTGAAACAAGGCGGGGCGGGCATCGATGCGATGGTCAGTGGCATCGCCAAGGTCGAGCGCGAGGCCAAGGTCCGCAGCGTCGGCTACGGCGGCTGGCCGAACATGGTCGGCGAGATGGAGTTCGACGCCGGCGTCATGGACGGCACCACGCGCGAGGTCGGCGCGGTCGGCGCGGTCCCAGGCACCCTGCCCGTCTCCAGGCTGGCCCACGAAGTCATGAAGCACCTGCCGCACGTGATGCTGACCGGCGCCGGGGCGCGCCGCTTCGCCACCGAGCGCGGTTTCGATGTCGACGAAGTCCTGCACCCGGACAGCAAGCGCGTCTGGTGGGAGCGGTTGCAGAAGGAGATGTCGCCGGAACAGCTGGCGGCCTTTCCCGACATTCCGCTGGCCCCGCTCAGCAATACCATCACCGACCCCGAACGCGTGCGCGACACCACGGTCTTCCTGGGCCGCGATGCCGGCGACAATATCGGCGTCGTCACCTCGACCTCCGGCTGGGCGTGGAAGTATCCGGGGCGCCTGGGCGATTCGCCGATTCCCGGCGCGGGCTTCTATGCGGACAGCCGCTACGGCGCCGCCGCCTGCACCCACACCGGCGAAATGACGATGCGCTGCGGGACCTCGCGCAGCATCGTGCTGGCGCTGCGCCTCGGCCACAGCCTGGAGGACGCGGTCAAGTTGGCGGTGGAGGAGCTGGCGGAGCTGAAGACCGGCTTCCTGGCCGGCGTCGTCATCCACGCGATGGACGCCAGCGGCAATCACCGGGTGGTCAACTTCCGCTGCGACGAAGAGATACGCTACTGGTACTGGGACGAACGCATGGGCGCGCCGGAGCTGCGCCTCGCATCGGCCCTCAAACCCTGAAAGGACAGAACATGCAGCCAATCCTGACACGCTGTGCCGCCGCTGCGGTATTGATGCTGGCCGCAAGCGCCGCCATGGCCGGCCGCATCGAGGACATCAAGGCGCGCGGCTACGTGCGCATCGGCGTCTCGCTGGGCGGCGAGCCGGTGGGTTTTCGCAACGCCGGCAATGAGCCGGTCGGCTACGACGTCGACGTCGCCAAAGCCCTGGCCGCGAAGCTCGGCGTGCCGGTGCGCTTCTCGGACGTCTCCAGCGACGCCCGCATTTCGATGCTGATGTCGAAGCAGCTCGACCTGGTGGTCGCGAACGTCTCGATCACGCCGCAACGCGCGCGCGTGGTGGATTTTTCGATCCCCTACAATGTGGCCGGCCTGCGCGTGATCGCGCAGAAGAGCGCCCACGTCAAGACGCTGGCGGACCTGAACGGCAAGCGGGTCGTGGTCGGCCGCGGCACCACGGCCGACGCCTTCCTGCGCAAATCGGCGCCGCAGGCCGTGCCGGTCTACACCGACAACTTCGCGCCGGACGGCGTCCTGCTGCTGCAGCAGAAGCGTGTCGACGCCGGTATCGAGGATTCCTCACTGCTCGATTACCTGGCCAGCAAGAACGATCAACTGGAGACACTGCCTGCGATGTACGGCAATACGCCGATCGGGATCGCGATGGCCAAGGGCGATCCGGAGATGCTGAAGTTCGTGAATGGGTTTGTGGCGAACTACGTCAAGTCCGGGGCGTATGCCGCCAACTACAAGAAGTGGTGGGGTCCTAAGGCAGTGCCGCCGGTGTTGACGGCACAAGAGCGTTGACTTCCTTATATTTAACGGATGCTCGAGCCCGACGCCGCGCCGATTTGAGTGCAAGCCTTCCAAGTCGCGTCATTCGCATCGACGGTTCCCCAAGCCAATACTTCTGATTTGGGGATCGGAACTTTAATAGCCAACTGCGGGGTAATTTGGTCCTTGCTCGTCATAGACTTCGGGACGGCTTGACCAGGTACCCGTAAAACGAGCAGGTATTCATTTCCAATGCGATTCGCCAGAGTGTGGGGACGTATGCAACCGGCTGTCTCAGAAGCCACATCGCAAGCACCCGGCACCAGAAGATTTACCGCGTCGCAGGTCTGCCGCTTGACAACAAATCGACTGCTGCCGAGGTCGCCGATGGCAAGTGAAGAAAACACGGCACGTGTGATACTTAAAGTATTCGATGGCATGCTCAAATACAACACCATGAGCATTGTTCCCATTAGCGGGAAGATCAGGTAGGACTTCGGGGAATGGAAATTGGTAACGGCCAGTCCGGTATTTACGACGATTAACGCGATGGTAAAGCCCAAAACCCAAAGATGACCTGCCATGTCATTCTCGCGAAGCTTCCCAACTGCAAGCAGGAGCAACAGGAGATAGCCTGGATATAGGATGACCCAAATGAAAATCGAAAAGAAATGCTGGGCCTTTCTACTATGTCCTCTGCGGCCGTCCTCGCCTGCGTTGTCGCGCTCATCCATTCGCTTCCATAGGAAATCTACTCCCGCGAACCCTGTGATTAAAAGGCCAGTTCCACCACCACTCAAAGCGCGGACGAAGAAACGATATCGCTCGTGGGTGTCGTCAATAAAGAAACTTGCGATGAACATCCACGCAAAAAACGCCATCAAACCGTGGAATAGACACAGAACCAAGAACGGTATCCGGCGGCGGGCTTCCATTTCGCTGGTTACACGTATCTGCATTTGGCTTGCCTCGACGGGCCGATGCAAGAAATAAGGCTTCCAGATTTCATTCCTGATTAACACGCTCGGCAGCACCATAACGGCCGCCAAGATCGATACCAATGACACCCCCGAAAGCGCAATTCCAAGCAGAAATGAAGACGCGGTCTTGATATCCAGATCGGGAAAATAGCCGATTGATGCAAATTGGGCGAAAGTAATCAGTCCGCCTAAAATTAGTACCACGTTCCATAGCACCAAAAATGGATTCTTCAGGAAGTAATCCATGAGCTTGGACCAACCGCCGGAAGCGTTGGCGGGTACGGTTGTTAGATCGCGCTCTTCCATATGGGTTTTAGTTTCCTTGGGGAAATTTTTATGGTAGCCCATAATGTTCATTTGGCCAAGACGTGGATAACCTGAGTTGCAGCTCAGTTCGCAGGTACACTGTGCAGCGAGATCTCATGCATGTACGATACGCGTCATCGCTTCACTCACGAAAACTACCTATGTTCCAATCCATACTTCCCCGCGCTCTCGCCATCGCCGCACTGGCCGCCACCTGCGCCATCCCGGCCCACGCCGACAGCGTCGCCTCCTCCGCCTCCAGCGCCGGCTCGGCCTCCAGCGCCAGCATCTCCGACTCGATCGGCGGCTCCAGCAACAGTTCGAACCGCGATCGCCGCGTCACCGCCGGTGATTACAAGGTGATCGACATCGCCCAGGCGCCGGGCAAGGCCGAGACCACGCGCCTGACCCTGCGTCCGGTCGCCGGAACGCCGGCCCAGGAATTCACCCTCGACCTGCCGAACCGCGCCCTGGCCGCACGTGCCGTCGATGCCGGCGCCATCGTCCACGTGAACGAGCGCGTGTACGGCTACGAATTCGCCCACGCAGACACGAAACAGCCCTTCTTCCTGGCCCTGCAGGACGACTGGTACCGCGAACTGAATTCGCGCCAGGTCACCATCTGATGCTGTCCCGCCTCGCGGCCATCGGCTTGGCCGCGTTGAGCCTCGGCGCGAGCGCAAGCGCCTGGGCCGGCATGCCGGTGTTCTGCGAGCGCGGCAAGGAAGTCGGCGCGGCCGAACAGGACCGTGTGCTGCGCTTTGCCGGCACCGTCAAGCGGGAATTGGACCACTCCGGCGAAGGCGTCGCGCTGATCTCGCGTGCGGGACTGGACCTGAGCCGCTTCAAGCTGCTGTATTCGCACGCCGGCGTCGCGCTGAAGGACGACAGGGACGGCACCTGGACCGTGCGCCAGCTGTACTACGCCTGCGACGAAGCGCGGCCGCGCCTGTTCGACCAGGGCGTGGCCGGCTTCGCGCTGGGTGCCGATGCGCCGGGCCAGGGCCACGTCTCGCTGGTGTTCCTCGACGACGGCAATGGCGCCCGGCTGGAGCAGGCCGCGCGCGACAAGCCGCTGGCGCTGGCCCTGCTGGCCGGCCGCTACAGCGCCAACGCCTACGCCTTCGGCACCCGCTACCAGAACTGCAACCAGTGGGTGGCCGAGATCCTGGCCAGCGCCTGGGGCGGGCTCCACGATCGGCAGGCCGCGCGCGAGCGTGCGCAGTCCTGGCTGCGCGAGCAGGGTTATACGGCCGGGCCGGTGAAGGTGCCTTCGCACTGGCTGATGTTCGCCGGCCAGTTCGTGCCGCTGCTGCACGTGGACGACCACCCGGTCGACGACATCTACGCGCTGGCGCTGCATGTCAGCGTGCCCTCATCGATCGAGGACTTCGTCCGCCGCCGCGCGCCGCAGGCCCGGAGGATCGAGCTGTGCCACGACACCCGCCACATCGTCGTGCACCGCGGCTGGGAAGCCCTGGGGCCGGGATGCACGCCGATGCCCGACGATGAAGTGATTCCTTTCGACTCCTGATTAACGTGATGCGTCACAGGAAAATCATCGCCATGCTCGCCGCTTCCGTCACGATCGTCGCCGGTTCAGCCCCGGCAGCGCCGCTGCCCGAACCCCGGGCGACCGCCCTGACGCGGCAGTTGCAAGCCATCGTGGACGACCCCGCCATGCCGCTCCCGGGCCTGGCCGTGGTCGCGATCCGCCACGGGGAAATCGCCTACCGCCAGCACTTCGGCAGCAAGCGTCTGGCCGGCGGCGGTAAACCGGCCCAGCCGATCGACGGCGACACGATGTTCCGCATCGCCTCGGTCTCGAAATTCGTGACGGCACTGGGCGCGATGAAGCTGGTCGAGCAAGGCAAGCTCCAGCTCGACGCGGACATCGGCGACACGCTCGGCTACCGGCTGCGCAATCCGCATTTCCCGGACCAGCCCATCACCCTGCGCATGCTGCTCACGCACACGTCCTCGCTGCGCGACGAGGGCGGCTTCAAGTTCGCTCCGGAAGTCGACCTGAAGGACGTGCTGCTGCCGGGCGGCCGCCAGTACGGCAAGGGCGCGATGTGGGACGGCGCGCATGCGCCAGGCGCCTGGTTCGAGTACGTGAATTTCAACTGGGGCTTGATCGCTACCGTGATGGAGGCCGCTACCGGCGAGCGCTTCGACCGGCTGATGCGCAGGCTGATCTTCGATCCGATGGGCCTGAAGGCCGGCTTCTACCTGGCCGAGTTTGCGCCGGCGAGAATAGACGACGTCGCGACCCTGTACCGCAAGCGCGAAAAGGATGGCGACGAGGCCTGGGACCCGAAGGGCCCGTGGATCGCCCAGGCGGACGATTTCGGCAACGAGGCGCCAGCCGCGCCGCCGGGCCTCGCTGCCTACAAGGCAGGCGGCAACGGCACGATCTTCGGCCCGCAGGGCAGTCTGCGTATCTCGACCGGCGATCTGGCGCAGATCATGCTGATGCTGATGAAGCGCGGCCAACTCGACGGCAAGCAGATCCTGGCGCCGCAGACGATAGACACCATGTTCAGCCGCCAGTGGACCCTGCATGCGGGCGGCGCGAACGGCAGCGCCAACGGCGACGGCGGCAGCTATCGCGGCCTCTACCACGCCTGGGGCCTGGGCAACCAGCAATTTACGGATACCAGCATCGTCAAGGACGGCCATGCCGGCGGCGACCGCCTGGTGGAGGACGGCGGCTTCAAGGGCATAGGCCACCTCGGCTGGTCCTGGGGCCTGAACGCGCTGTTCGTGTTCGACCCATCGGCGAATGACGGCATGATCTACGTGAGCACCGGCGTCGGCGCCGATCCGGACCGGCAGCCCGGCCAATTCTCGTCCGAGGCGCGCTTCCAGGAACGCATCACCAACGCCTTGTACTGCGGCGCGATCGTGACGCGTCACGGAATGTCGCAGTGCAGCTTGCCTTAACGTAACGCATCACGAATAATGTGATCTTCCTGTCAAGCGCTCACATCCATGAAACAACCGGAAGACCAACGCACCATCGAACTGTCTCTCGAGGCCGCCACGGCCCGCAAGCGCGGCCGCCCGCCCAAGGCCGACAAGCTCAGCGACGCCGAACGGGCCCGCCGCTACCGGGCGCGCCAGAAGATGATGCCGAAGGACGACTGGAACTACGAGCAGTTGACCGCCCTCACCCGCGCCGAGATCCTGCGCCTGACGGATGGCGCGGCCGCCAGGCCGGCCTCCGAGGGCGAACTGGTGGCCAACTGGGCCTACGGCATGTTCCTGCTGTGGGACCGCACCACCGCCCAGTGCCAGCGCGCGGACGACCGCAGCGAATTACTGGCGATGGTCAACCCCTGACATGTGAACTTCCGAACAGACGGCTCCGCACGACGGTCCTATGCTGGCGGCTTCGCGTTTCGACGGCGCGTCATCGAGGGCGACCAGAATGGACAAGGAAGGCAGCAGCCACGAACCCGGCATTCCATCCGGCGGATGGGGCTCCCTGAAGGAAGTTGGCAGCATCCTGCTCGAGGAAAGGGTGCCGCCGCAGCGGGCCGCACTCCTGCTCAAGCAGAACAAGCCCGACGGTTTTGCCTGCGTCAGCTGCTCGTGGGCCAAGCCGGCGCATCCGCATCCGGCCGAATTCTGCGAGAGCGGCGCCAAGGCAACGGCCTGGGAAATCACCAGCAAGCACGTCCACGCGGAGTTCTTCGCCCGCCACACGGTGCGCGAGCTCGAGCGCTGGCATGACCACGATCTCGAAGACGCCGGCCGCCTGACCGTGCCGCTGCGCTACGAAGCCGCCTCGGACAAGTATGTCGAGATTTCCTGGGAAAAGGCTTTCAGCGAGATCGGCGCCGAGCTGCGCAAGCTGGACCCGAAGAGCGTGGTGTTCTACAGCTCCGGCCGCGCCTCCTTGGAAACTTCCTATATGTACCAGTTGCTGGCGCGCATGTACGGCAACAACAATCTGCCGGACAGCTCGAATATGTGCCACGAAAGCACCTCGGTCGCGCTGCCGAAAAGCATCGGCGTACCGATCGGCACCGTGGTACTGGACGATTTCGCGCGCACCGACTGCATCTTCTTCTTCGGCCAGAACGTGGGCGTGAACAGCCCGCGCATGCTGCACCAGCTGCAGGACGCGCGCAAACGGGGCGTGCCGATCATCACCTTCAATCCGCTGCGCGAACGCGGACTGGTCAGCTTCATCAACCCGCAATCGCCAACCGAGATGCTGACCCACCATGAAACGGCGATCAGCACCCAGTACCACCAGCTCAAGGCGGGCGGCGACACGGCCGCGCTGATGGGCCTGTGCAAGGCGGTGCTCGAAGCGGACGATGCCGCGGCCAAGCAGGGCAAGGCGCCTGCCCTCGACAAGGCTTTCATTGCCGAACACACCCACGGTCTCGACGAATTCGCGGACAAGGTGCGCGCCACGACCTGGCAGGAGATCGAGCAGGAGTCCGGCCTCGACCGTGCGGACATCCGCGACGCCGCGCGTGTCTACATGGCCTCGAATGCCGTGATCGGCGTCTACGGCATGGGCCTGACCCAGCACCGCAATGGTGTCCAGAACGTGCAGATGCTGGTCAACCTGCTCCTGCTGCGAGGGAATATCGGCAAGCCGGGCGCCGGCATCTGCCCGGTGCGCGGCCACTCCAATGTGCAGGGCCAGCGCACGGTCGGCATCACGGAAAAGCCGGAGCTGGCGCCGCTCGACAAGCTGAAGGAGCTGTACGGCTTCGAACCGCCGCGCGACAAGGGCATGAACACGGTCGAGGCCTGCAAGGCCATCCAGGACGGCAAGGTGAAAGCGCTGGTCAGCCTGGGCGGCAACCTGGTGCGGGCGGTGCCCGACCACGGCAGGATGGACGCTGCCTGGCGCGCGCTGCCGCTGACGGTGCAGGTCTCGACCAAACTCAACCGCAGCCACCTGGTGCACGGCCAGGCCGCCTACATCCTGCCTTGCCTGGGCCGTATCGAGATCGACCGCCAGAACGGCGTCGAGCAGGCGGTGTCGATGGAAGACTCGACCGGCTGCATGCACGGATCGCGCGGCATGGCCGAGCCGGCGGCGACGACGCTGCTGTCGGAGCCGGCCATCGTGGCCGGACTCGCCAAGGCGGTGCTCGATCCCAACCCGAGGGTCGACTGGGATGCCTGGGTAGCCGACTATAGCAAGATCCGCGACGCCATCGCCGCCACCTATCCGGAAATCTTCCACGACTTCAATGAGCGCATGTGGACGCCGGGCGGCTTCCGCAAGCCGGTGGCGGCCGCCAAGCGCAAGTGGAACACGCCGACCGGCAAGGCGAATTTCACGGTGCCGGACAGCCTGACCGTCGATCCGGACCTGCCCGACCGCCCCGGCACCCTGCGCCTGTTCACGGTGCGCAGCGACGGCCAGTTCAACACCACGATCTACAGTCTGGACGACCGATTCCGCGGCGTCGAAGGCGACCGCATGGTGGTGTTCATGTCGAAGGCCGACATGGAAGCGCGCGGCCTGGAAGATGGCGTCCGCGTCAGCGTCCATACCGTTACCGACGATGGTGTCGAGCGCCGCGTGGATGGCCTGAAGGTGATGGCATACCCGATACCGCCGGGCTGCATCGCCGGCTACTATCCCGAATGCAACCCGCTGATCCCGCTTTGGCACCATGCGAAGGAGAGCTACGTGCCGGCGGCGAAATCGATCGCGGTGCGGATCGAAGCGGCGCGATGAAAATCTGAGGAGGCATCATGAGCAAGATCGACCAGGAAGACCGGAACGAGATGTCCGGCCGCGAGTTCGCGTTTCCCAAGCAGCGCAAGGAGCCGCTGGAAGACGCGAGCCACGTACGCAACGCCATCGCCCGCTTCGACCAGGTGGAGGGCGTGACCGACCACGAACGGGATGAGGCATGGGAACGCATCCGCTCAGCTGCCAGGAAATTCGGCGTCGAGGTCAACGAGAGCAGCTGGCGCGAGCTCGGCAAGAGCAAGAAACACTAGCGCCACGTTCGACCGGCGGTGACATAAACCCTTGATCTGGCTATAATTTCCGCCTTTCGGTCCCCGGACCCGCGCCATTAGCCAGGAAAGCCCATGTCACTGCTCGCCCACCAGCTCGAACTGCTGTCCCCCGCCAAAACCGCCGAGATCGGCCGCGAAGCCATCCTGCACGGCGCCGACGCGGTGTACATCGGCGGCCCGGCCTTCGGCGCCCGCCACAATGCCAGCAATCCGCTGGAGGACATCGCGGCCCTGGTCGAGTTCGCGCACCGCTACCATTCGCGCATTTTCGTGACCATGAACACGATCATGCACGATGCGGAGCTCGAGACCGCCCGGCAGCAGATTTGGGACCTCTACAACGCCGGCGTCGACGCCCTGATCATCCAGGACATGGGCCTGCTGGAGCTGGACCTGCCGCCGATCCAGATGCACGCCTCGACCCAGTGCGACATCCGCACGGTCGAGAAGGCGAAATTCCTGTCCCAGGTCGGCTTCTCCCAGCTGGTGCTGGCGCGCGAGCTGACCATCGAGCAGATCAAGACGGTGCGCGCGCAGGTCGACACGCCGCTCGAATACTTCATCCACGGCGCCCTGTGCGTGGCCTTCTCGGGCCAGTGCTATATCTCGCACGCCGACAACGGCCGCAGCGCCAACCGCGGCGACTGCTCGCAAGCCTGCCGCCTGCCCTACACGCTGTCCGACGGCCAGGGCCGTGTGGTCGCCTTCGAAAAGCATTTGCTGTCGATGAAGGACAACGACCAGAGCCGCAACCTCGAGGCCCTGGTCGACGCCGGCATCCGCTCCTTCAAGATCGAGGGACGCTACAAGGACATGGGCTATGTGAAGAACATCACCGCCCACTACCGCCTGTTGCTGGACGAAATCCTGGAGCGCCGCCCGGAACTGGCGCGCGCCTCCAGTGGGCGGACCGAGGTGCTGTTCACCCCGGATATCGACAAGAACTTCCACCGCGGCCATACCGATTACTTCGCCCAGGGCCGCCAGCAGACCATCGGCGCCTTCGATACGCCCAAGTACGTGGGCGTGGAGCTGGGGACCGTCGCGCGCATCGGCGGCGACAATTTCGACCTGGTGACCAATGAGCCGATGGCGAATGGCGACGGCCTGAACTACATGCACAAGCGCGAGACGGTCGGCATCCAGGCGAACACCGTGCAGAAACTCGGCGAGGATGCCGAAGGCCAGCGCTGGCGCGTGTTCCCGAACGAGCCGGTGTCGAGCCTGCCGGGCCTGAAAGTCGGCACCGCCATCAGCCGCAACCGCGATCACCAGTGGGAAGCGGCGCTGAACAGGAAATCGTCGGAGCGCCGGGTGGCGGTCGACTTGAAATTATCGGAATTACCGAAGGGACTGCGCCTGAGTATTACAGACGAAGACGGCATCGCGAGCCATCACGACGCGGCGCTGGCGCTGCAGCCGGCCCAGCAGGCTGAACAGGCCGAAGCAGGCCTGCGCACCAGCCTGGGCAAGCTCGGCAACACCATGTTCGAGGCCCGCGGCATCGATCTGCAGCTGTCCCAGCCCTGGTTCGTGCCCTCCAGCGCCATCAACGCGCTGCGCCGCGACGCGGTTGCCGCCCATGAAGCGGCGCGCCTGGCGAGCTGGCAGCGTCCCGAGCGGGCCCAGGCGGTCGAGCCGCCCGCAGTCTATCCGGAAGCCCAGCTCAGCTACCTGGCCAACGTCTACAACGAGAAGGCGCGCGCCTTCTACCGCAAGCACGGCGTGCAGCTGATCGCCGCGGCCTACGAGGCGCACGAGGAGCCGGGCGACGTCTCGCTGATGATCACCAAGCACTGCCTGCGCTTCTCCTTCAACCTCTGCCCGAAGCAGGCCAAGGGCGTGCAAGGCGTGCAGGGCCAGGTCAAGGCCGAACCGATGACCCTGGTCAGCGGCGAGGAACGTTACACCCTGAAGTTCGACTGCAAGCCCTGCGAGATGCACATCATCGGCGCGATGAAGCCGCACATCCTGAACTCGCCGCCGCCCTCGGCGATCCCCTACAGCCCCCTGGTGTTCCACCGCACGCGTCCGCGCGCCTGAAACGAGGCCATGTCAGGGGCTCACCAGCTCGGTGTGCCCGAAGCCCTTCGAATAGTCGATCACCGACATCATCTGCGGCCGGATCCGCACGAAGGCGACTTCGTGCGACATGTCCGGCCCGCACCATTCCTGCACCGCCGGAAAACGCTGTTCCAGGCAGGCGGCCGCCATCGCCGCTTCCTGCGGGTCGTCCAGCAGCTCGGCGGTGGCGCTCATCGACAGGCCGCGGATCTCGCGCCAGTCGTGGTACGGCAGGTTGACCGTCAGCGACACCTTGCCGTTGCGGCGGATGTTCTCCGCCTTCTGGCTGGCCTTGCCGATGCCCACGAAGATCGTCATGTCCCGGTGGGCGAAGCTGACGGTGGTCGCCTGCGGATAGCCATCCGGGCGGATGGTCGCGAGCGTCAGGTCCTGTGCGGTGTCCAGCACCCGCAGGACGAAGTCGTTCTGTATCTTATCCATCACACCTCCTTCACAATTTCGCGGCCGGAGGGGCGCTGCCAACGGTCGGATTTGTAACCACAAGATACCAACAGGAAATCTCACCCCGCAGGGGGTTCATGCCTTTTCTCTCTGAACGCGTAGATTGTATCGTCCGCCACTGTTCAGAAACGCCCGGCATAATATTGATTAAACGTCAATTGACGAATAAATATTTCCCGTGGGCTATTGAACTACTCAATTTCTTACAGATAGTTACACTCTACGGGACAGTTGCGCCGGTCTTCATGCATGTCAGCCGTGGTGAGGGGACCGGCCGACCGCTTTACATGGAGGATAGATGGCACATAAACGCCTGCTGTGCATCGCCCCCGAGCATATGGATGCCGGCGCGCTGCTGCGCGACACCATGCCGGACTGGGAGATCTGCAGCGTCACGAGCCTCGCCGATGCCGGGCGGGAACTACGAAACAGCCATTACCTTGTCGGTCTGCTGGTGCACGATCGCGAACAGCAGCGCCCGAGCGAAGTCGACGGCTTCCTGCGCCGCCACAGCCATATGCAGTGGGTCGGCGTGTTCAGGCCGCGCGACCTCGAATCGACGCCCTGCCGCGACCTGGTGGTCGAACACTTGTGCGACTACCACACCGCCCCGGTCGATCCGGTCCGCCTGTCGCACACCCTCGGCCACGCCCATGGCTGGGCGATGCTGAAGCGCCGCCGCCAGCAGCTGATCGACCATGCCCACGCCGACTCGCCGCTGATCGGCCATTGCGACGCGGTCGTGCGGCTGCGGGCCCAGGTCGACCGCGTCGCCAAGGTGGCCGCGCCGGTCCTGATCTGGGGCGAGAGCGGCAGCGGCAAGGAATTGACCGCCCAGGCCATCCACGCCCAGTCCGAGCGCGCCGCTGGCCCGTTCGTGCCGATCAACTGCGGGGCGATCTCACCTACCCTGATCCACTCCGAGCTGTTCGGCTACGAGCGCGGGGCCTTCACCGGCGCGACGCGCGGCAAGGCCGGACTGATCGAATCGGCCGACGGCGGCACTCTCTTCCTCGACGAGATCGGTGACCTGCCCAAGGACCTGCAGGCCAACCTGCTGCGCTTCCTGCAGGAGAAGACCATCTGCCGGGTCGGCAGCACCCGCCAGATCCGCGTCGACGTGCGCGTCATCGCCGCCTCCCACGTGCAGCTGCAGCAGGCGGTGGCCAAGGGCGACTTCCGCGAAGACCTGTACTACCGCCTGGCCGTGCTGCCGGTGACGGTGCCGCCGCTGCGCGAGCGGCGCGAGGACATCGTCGCGCTGGCGGAACACTTCTTCCACATCTATTCGAGCGAGAAGGCGCCGCGCCTGAAGGGCTTCTCGGAGCGCGCGATCGCCGCCATCCTCGACCATGACTGGCCCGGCAACGTGCGCGAACTGATCAACCGCGTCAGGCGCGCGATGGTGATGTCCGACG
This sequence comes from Massilia sp. 2TAF26, assembly GCF_052115005.1. Taxonomy (NCBI): domain Bacteria; kingdom Pseudomonadati; phylum Pseudomonadota; class Betaproteobacteria; order Burkholderiales; family Oxalobacteraceae; genus Massilia; species Massilia sp. 2TAF26. The sequence continues at coordinate 55,663 of NZ_JBFRFV010000006.1, read as the reverse complement.
GCCGCCTGATCACCCCGGAAGACCTTGGCCTGAGCCGCGGGATCCCGGCGCCGACGCCGGCCGCGCTGGACGATGCCCGCATGCGGTCGGAGCGGGTCGCCCTGCGCGACTGCCTCGACCGCAGCGGGCAGAACGTCAGCCGAGCGGCGCGCGACCTTGGCGTGTCCCGCACCACGATGTACCGCTTGCTGAGCAAGCACGGGATGCGGCCGTGACCGCGGTTCATCTGTAACAAAAAGTGACACAGGTGTCAGCACCGGTAGGTTCGTTGCCGTACCAAAGTTGACACCTCTGTACCAAGCCTGAAACAGTTTGTCGATAAATTCGGCAAATCGTGCCAGAGAAATTCTGACGACGTCGTAGGACGATACGGACAAAGTCAACAAAAACATAGACTTAGCGAACAGTACAGTGAAGCTGGCATTGGTTGTGCATTAGACAAATGAGTCGGCGATACGGCCGACCTGTCACCAACCAATCAGACCCAGAGGGGAAATCGAATGAACAAGACTTTGCTCGTGACCGCCATCTCGCTCGCTTTCTCGCTGAGCGCGCAAGCCGATGATTCCAATGTGGCCCGCGGCGGTAGCACTGCTACGCAGACTACGACTCGTACCAACACAACCAACAACACCGACAACAGCCAGTGGACGCAAACGAATACCGACAGCAGCAATCGCAGCAACAGCAGCCTCAATGGGTCGCAGAACGACAACAGCAACCGCAGCACCAATACCACAACCAATACCACGAACACCGACAACAGCAACCGCAGCACCAACACCAACACCGACAACAGCAACAACAGCACCAACACCAGCGACAGCAGCAACAACAGCACCAACAACAGCCACAACACCAGCGACAGCAGCAACAACAGTACCAACCACACCCGTACTACCACGACCAACACCACCCGTGATTCGAACAACGACAACCGCAACATGAGCACGAATCACTCGAACAACACGAGCGATTCGCGCGATATGAGCATGCGTAATTCGAATAACGACAATCGCGACATGAGCACCACCGACAATTCGGACAACAGCACCCACGACAACCGTGACCAGAGCAACGGCAGGAACGGCGCCGCGCGCGCTACGGCCGCGGGCGCTGCTGCTTCGAATACCGGCAACGCGACCTCGAACATGTCGAACGCCTACAACACCTCGACCGCGAACTCCACCTCGAACCTGACCGGCACCGTGGCCAACAACCACGTGAACGGCATCGGCAACGTCGCCAGCAACACCGGCGACGCCAACGGCGCCGGTGGCGACGGCGGTGCAGGCGCCCGGGGCTCGGCTGGCGGCGTGACCGCCACCGGCGGCGCCGGCGCCTCGGCTGGCGATGCCAACGGCGGCCGCGGTGCGGCTGGCGGCTATGCCACCAACGGTTCGGCGAATGCCGGCGGCGCCACCTCGGGCGAGTCGACCTCCGGCAGGGGCGGCGCAGGCGGCAACAGCGCTGCCTCGACCACCGGCGCCGGCGGCGCGGGCGGCTCGGGTGGCTACGGCGGCGCGGGCGGCAATGGTGCCAACGGCGGCGGTTCGACGGCCAACGGCGGCTACGGCGGCGACAGCGGCAACGGTGGCCGCGCTTCGGGCGGCAACGGCGGCTATGCCGGCGGCAACTCGGGCGGTAACGGCGGCTATGCCGGTGGCGCCTGGGCCGGCGACGGCGGCAACGGCGGCCGTACCGGCATGGCGACCGGCGGTTCGGGCGGCGACGGCGGTCGCGGCGCGGCAGGCGGCAATGGCGGTACCGGAGGTGGAGGTGGCAACGGCGGCTACGCAGGTGCCGGCGGCAACGCAGGCAATGCAGGCTCGTCGACTGGCGACAATAGCGCCTCGACCGGCGCAACCCGGTCGGCCGGCGGCTGGGCCAGGACCGGCGCCGGCGGCGCTGCGGGCGGCACCGACATGAATCCGGGCACCGGTGGTGCCAGCGGCAACGCCACCGGCGGCGCCAGCACCGCCAACGGCGGTACTGCGACTTCGGGCGCCAACACCTCCACTGCCGGCACCACCACTGGCGGCGCGGCCGGCACCGGCGGCGCTGGCGGCGCGGGTGCAGCCGGCGGTGCCGGCGCAGCAGGCGGCGCAGGTGCAGCAGGCGGCGCAGGCTCCTCGGCCACCAACACCGCAGGCGCCGGCGCAGCGGGCGGCAACGCTACCGCAGGCACCGGCGGCGCCGGTGCGGGCCACACCAGCACCGGCGGCGCCGGTGCCGGCAACACTGCGGGCGCTTCGGGTGCAGGCGGAGCCGGCGCAAGCGGCACCTCGACTGCCGGTGCGGGCGGCGCGGGTGCGGCAGGTGCCGCAGGTGCGGCAGGCGGCAACGGTGCAGCCAGCGGTTCGGCTTCGAACACCGCAGGTGCAGGCGGCGCAGGCGGCTCCTCGGCCTCCGGTGCGGCAACCGGCGGCGCAGCCACCAACGGCGGCTCGACCGGCGGCGCTGGCGGCGCAGGCGGTGCTGGCGGCACCAGCACCGGCGGCCGTGGCGGCGACCTGGCTGCCATCACCACCGGCTATGGCGCCAACGGTGCGGGCGGCGCGGGTGCAGGCGGCAACGGCGGCTCGAACAGCGTCAATGCCGGCACCTTCAACATGTCGAACAACATGAGCGGCGCCGGCCAGAATGCGGCGGGCATCATGGTCATCAGCCAGAACACCGGCATCTCCTCTCTGGTCCAGCAAAGCGTCAACGTCCAGAGCAACATGAAGGTCGGCGGCCAGTAATCGGGGCCTCGGCGAAGCGGCTGCCGCGCCTTCGGGCGCGGCGGTTGCCTAGCCAGGAGCAGAGCAAACGGGGGTACAGAATGCAGCAATCATTCAAGCAGGGAGTCGTCCGGCGCATGTGCAGCATCGTTGCGCTCACGCTGCTGGCGTCTCCGGCCTGGGCCGGCGAGCCCCAGGCCGGCCAGGACGGGGTAGCCCAGCCGCCGGCCAGGCAGGAGGCCAGGCCCGAAGCGGCAGCCCCGGCCCGGTCCGGCCTGAGCCTCGATTTCGGCCCGGCGGCCGACCTCGGCAAGCTCGAGCAGTCGCGCGGCGGTGCGGAAACCAAGAACGACGTGAAGCTCGATGGTGTCGTGACGGGCAACAGCGCCATCAACGTCTCGACCGGAGGCAACGTGATCGATTCCGGGGCGTTCTCGAACATGTCCGGCATCCCGGTCGTGATCCAGAACAGCGGAGCCAACGTGCTGATCCAGAGTTCCACCGTCATCAATGTGCACTTCAAATGAAGCGTAGCGCCCCGCATCTGCTAAATGCGCTGCTGTGCGCACTGATGGGCGTCACCTGCGTGAACGCGGCCGAGCTGCCGATCGCGGGTGGCGTCCGTTTTAACATTCCCGTGCACAGCCTGAAGGAACTGAAGTTCATCTCCACCACCCGCCAGCAGTACGATTTCAGCTGCGGCTCGGCCGCGCTGGCCACGCTGCTGACCCACCATTACGGCTACCCGATCAGCGAGACCACGGCCTTTCAGGCCATGTGGGAGCAAGGCGACCAGCAGAAGATCCGGCGCGAAGGCTTTTCGCTGCTCGACATGCAGCGCTACCTGGCCTCGATCGGCTTCAAGGCGGACGGCTTCCGCCAGCCGATCGACAAGCTGATCCAGGCCAAGGTGCCGGCCATCGTGCTGATCTCCGAGCGGGGCTACAACCACTTCGTCGTCGTCAAGGGCGCCGAGGATGGACGCATCCTGCTGGGTGATCCGTCCAGCGGCACCCGCGCGATCACGCGCGAGCATTTCGAATCCATCTGGCCGAGCCGGCTGCTGTTCGTGATCCACGACGCGCCGTCCCGGCCCCAATTCAATCTCACCGCCGACTGGCGTGCCGCACCACGCGCGCCGCTGAGCGACGCGGTGAACCGGACCGGCATCGATAACTTGAGTCTGCCGAAGTTCGGCCCGACCGATTTTTAAGAGGAGATACCATGCGCCTCACCGTCAAGATCTGCCTGCTGCTGGCCAGCGCCGCAAGCGCCGGCCAGGGCCTGGCGGGCGCACCGGAGCCTGCCTTCGACCCCGCGCAGGCGGTCGACCCGGCCGCTCTCGACGACCTGCGCGGCGGCTTCGAGATGCCTGGCGGCCTCATCGTCTCGCTGGGCATCGAACGCATCGTCACCATCAACGGCAACGTCGCCCAACGCAGCCAGCTCAACCTGGGCGACCTCGGCACCCTGACCAGCGGCATGTCGAGGGTCTCGGCCGAGACCGCCGGCCAGGTCAACCTGATCCAGAACGGCGTCGGCACCGCCAACCTCCAGCTCGGGAAGGACGTGCTGGGCGCAACCTTCATCCAGAACAACCTGAACAACCAGCTGATCAACAGCCAGACCATCATCAACGCCAGCGTCGACGCGCGCGGACTACTGCAAACCATGAATTTCCAGTCCACGCTCGCGAACGCCTTAAACACCGCTGTCACAGGAAGGTGACGGTACAACACGGAGAAGAAAAATATGCAAAAGCTTCCAGCGCTGTCCACTGCGATTGGGGTCAGTCTCATCCTTGCGGCCTTCCCTGCAGGCGCTCAATCGCCTGATCTATTGGAACAGCTGAAGATCATGCGGCAACAGCTGGAAGACCAACGCGCCCGGGTGGACGAGCTGGAGCGTCAACTGCGCGCGAGCGGGGTCGCTCAGCCGACCCAGCTCGACAAGCTGCGCGGCACCGGCAACCCGCAGCAGGCGCCGCAAGCCACGGTGCTGATGCCGTCGCCGCTGTCGGCGCCCGTCAACGGACAGGCGCCGGATCCGGCCGCCGCGCCGCGCACCTCGCTGGACGGCCTGCGCGGCACCGGCGCGGCCGCGGTCGCCGACACCGGCCAGCAGACAGACAACGGCGGCGCGCCGCCGCCTTCGCCGCAGCCGGTCAACGGCGGCAACGCGGTCGGCCGTCCGCCGAGCGAGGCCGCGCGCGCACCGCAGGTGGCGCCGATCTTCGAAAGCCCGGGCGTGCTGACGCCGCGCGGCAAGATGGTGTTCGAGCCCTCGGTGCAGTACGGCTATTCGTCCAGCAACCGCGTGGCCCTGGTCGGCTACACGGTGATTCCCGCGCTCCTGATCGGCCTGCTGGACGTGCGTGAAGTCAAGCGCAACACCACGACCGCGGCCGCCACCTTCCGCTACGGCTTCGACAACCGCCTCGAGCTGGAAGCCAAGATTCCCTACGTCTACCGCAGCGATGCCACCGTCAGCCGCGAACTGTTCACCGGCACCGCGGCCGAACGCGCCTTCGAAACCAGCGGCAAGGCGATCGGCGACATCGAGCTGGGCTGGCGCTACCAGCTGAACGAAGGCGGCGTCGAGAAGCCGTATTACATCGCCGGCCTGCGCTTCAAGACCCGCACCGGCCGCGATCCCTTCCAGGTCGTGACCGACTGCCAGACCCGCTGCGTGGGTGACAACGTCACCGGCACCGGCCTGCCGCTCGACCTGCCGACCGGCTCCGGCTTCTATTCGCTGCAGCCAAGCGTGACGTGGCTGATGCCGTCCGACCCGGCCATCTTTTTCGGCAGCTTCAGCTACACCCATAACTTCAGGCGCGGCAACGTCTACCGCACCGTCCAGAACGGCGCGAAGGAATTCCTGGGCGACGTGAAACCGGGCGATGTGTTCGGCTTCAACTTCGGCATGGGCCTGGCGCTCAACGAAAAGGCCTCGTTCAGCATCGGCTATGACCACAATTCCGTGGCGCGCACCCGCCAGGGTGGCCAGGTGGTGCCGGGTTCGGTGCGCATCCAGCTCGGCACGCTGCTGCTGGGCTACTCGTATCGCCTCAGCGACAAACGCACCCTCAACGTCTCGGTCGGCGCCGGCCTGACCCGCGACACGCCGGACGTTACCCTGATGGTCAGGGTTCCATTTTCGTTCTGAAGCGCTCCATGAACGGCAACGGCGCGCCGCCCTCGCGGGCTGGCGCGCCGTTTTTTATGAAGAGCAAGAATCAGATGTAGTAGATCAGCGCAGCCAGGCCGACGATCAGCAGCACCTTGGTGGCCTTGTACGCGTTCTTGTTCCAGGCCTTGTAGCGGCGGCGGTACTGGCCCATCACGTGGGAGATGCGGAACAGCTTGCTCACCAGGCCGGTCTGGTCGCCGCTTTCGTTGGGCGAGGCGGCGGCCGTCATCATGGTGCGGCCCAGCCAGCGGTTGACCGCCTGTGCCCAGCGGAAGCGCAGCGGGCGCTCGACGTCGCAGAACAGGATCACGCGGTCCTGGCCGCTGGTGTTCTCGGCCCAGTGGATGAAGGTTTCGTCGAAGATCACGCCCTGGCCGTCGCGCCAGCTGTAGCGCTGGCCGTCGACTTCGATGAAGCAGCGGTCGTCGTTCGGCGTGGCCAGGCCCAGGTGGTAGCGCATCGAGCCAGCGAAGGGGTCGCGGTGCGGGTTCAGTTTCGCGCCGGGCGGCAGTTCGGCGAACATGGCCGCCTTCACCGACGGGATCCCCTGCAGCAGCGCATAAGTCTTCGGGCACAGGCGCTGGGCCGACGGATGGCTGGCGTCGTACCACTTCAGGTAGAAGCGCTTCCAGCCCGTCTTGAAGAAGGAATTGAAGCCGGCGTCGTTGTTCTCTTCGGAGGCCTTGATCTTCTGCAGCGCCACCAGGTTCAGCGCCTCTTCGCGGATCACCTGCCAGTTCCGCTGCAGGACCTCGAGTTCGGGGAATTCGCGCACCGGAATGTAGGGCGTGCTGGGCACGCGCGAAAACAGGTGCATGAAGATATTGATCGGTGCCATGAACGACGAATGGTCGAACAGCTGGCGGCCGAACGGGAGGCGGACCTTACCGCGGAAATGAATATGCAGCACGGAAAGGATGAGAAAACCCACGACTGCCCACTTCATTACGCCTCCACTTGCACCTGTCTGAACGGAGCGCAAGGATACCATATGCGACGCGCAGCCGCCCGCCGGCCCTCCCCGTATGCGGCGGAGATGCCGGCGTCAGGCTGCGACTTGTCGTGGACCGGCTACAGGGTCAGTGCATGACTGAGGTGACAGCGTAACCTTTCTCGGCCAGCTGGCCGGAGAGGTTCTGGATATCGTAGTCGTCGATCTGCTGGGCGTCGTCGTCCACCTCGACCGCACGGGCTTCGACTTCCCAGTCTGTATTCGTGGCTTCCTCGGGGATGTTGCGGGTTTCGGGCACCGCCAGGTACGAGAACTTGCCGTCCTGTTCGGCTCTGCGGTAAATATCCAGGCGCATAGTCGTTTCCTTTCAAAGCATGGCTGATGGACTCAAGCCATCAGTATGCCCACGATAGGCGAAGGGCGGAGCACAGTCTGTTAATCGACGCACACTGGCTTTAAGACAAGAAACTTTTTGGCGCTCAACGGCCCGGCGACGCCCCCAGCACCCGCGCCGGCAGCATCACGATGGCGCGCAGCAGCTCGAACACGGCTTCCACGCCGATCCCCACCAGGCGGAAGGGCAGCAGGATCAGCCAGACCAGCGGATACAGGAACAGTGCCAGCAGGGCCACGGGCCAGCACAGGAACAGCAGCAGCAACCAGGCGAGAAATCCGAGCATTGTTCGCTCCTTCGGTGAGAAGTGACGTCGATGCTGTGACTGTAATGACAAGACGGCGCGGGGGCAATCCCGATGCGATGAAAAGCAGCCAGCGGGGATAAACGGAAGAAAAGCGGGGGTAAATGGAAAACGGCCCCAGGCGGGGCCGTTTTCCATGGTGCCGGACCGGACGCCCCGGCGGCGGCTCAGGCGTACGCTGCCGCGCCGGCCTGCTCGCGCACGCTTTCCTCTTCAAACCGCGCCACCAGCTCGGCCCGGATCGACGCTTCCAGCGACGGGATCGAGCCGCCACAGCGGTAGGCAAAGCTGACTTGCACCACGTCGCCCGCGCGCACATCCAGCGGCCGCGCCAGCGGCAGCATCATGTAATGGTTCAGCCAGTCGACCGTGGTTCCCTGCTCTTCGATGATGTACAACACGTTCTTGGTGATGAAGCGCAGCGCGTTCAGGCGACCGGCCTTTTCGACCTGGAAACGGCCTTCCCAGGCGATCAGGGAGTCGACCGGCTGCTTGAAATCGAGGATGCTGTAGACGGCCGGCTGGGCCAGCTCCACCGTGCCCGGATAGACCGCATTGGTCGCCTGGAATTGCACGATCGGCGCCTGGAAGCCTTCGAAGTCGTATTCCTGCTGCAGGGGCTGGACCGCCATGATGACGGCTTCCGGCAGGAACACCGGCAGCGGGCCGCCGAAGCGCGCCAGGTAGCGGCGCTTGAAGGATTCGATCACCTCGACCAGCTTCTCGCGCACCATGCCGACATGGATCATCTCGCAGATCACGACATCGACCGGCTCGGGCGGCAGGTACTCGGAGGCGTCGGCGTGGATCACCTCGACCTTGTGGCCGTTCTCGTTCATCGCCAGGAATTTGCGCGCCTCACGCACCATGTCCGGGTTGAACTCGACGCAGTACACCTTGCTGGCGGCCTGCGCGGCAAAAAAGGACAACACGCCGGTGCCGCCACCCAGTTCCAGGACCTTGGCGCCCGGCTTGACGGCGTGGAAAATCGCCGACTTGAAGCCGTGCATGCGATTCTGGTCCATCAGCATATTGTGGTGGTAATGGACCGGAATGAATTGTCCCAGGTAGCAGCTCTCGATTTCGCGTTCGTTCAGCATGTTGTTCCTTGTTGTCAGCTCCGCGGTCCCGCCGGCGCCATGGTTAGTCTACGGCTGAATTATCTTCAAGAAACAGTTTGTGTGATGCCTCGAGATGACGGCGGTTTCCGGTCCAGTTTGGCAGTTTGGGCGCCGCCTTCTTCATTCAAGGAGAATTGTTTTGCAGCCGCAAATGGCAGTGCTAGTATGAAGGCGTCAGCGGCCCCGGGCACAATGCCCTATCGATCATGTCCTGCACCATCGGTATGCTGTCGGCGAACGTCGCCGACCTTCTCCTCGATGTCGTCTTCCTTGTCGACGAGACCGGAAGGCTGGTTGATGTGAGCGCCGGATGCGAGCGACTGCTGGGCTACCGTCCGGACGAAATGATCGGCCGGAAGCTCTTCGATTTCCTTGCGCCGCAGGATCTCGCCCGTACCCGCGAGGAAGCGGCGCGCATACAGTCCGGAGACGAGCGGATCGGCTTCGAAAACCGCTACCGCCGCAAGGATGGCAGCCTGGTCGACATCATGTGGTCCGCACGGCGAATCGATGCGCTGAACCTGCGCATCGGCGTTGCGCGCGACATCACCGCCCGCAAGCAGGCCGAGCGCCGGCAGGCCGCGCTGTATGCGATTTCCGAGGCTGCCCATCAGGCGCCCGACCTGGCGAGCCTGTGCGGGGAGATCCACGCGGTGCTCGACAAGCTGGTTGGCGTCATCGGGATGGCAGTCGTCACCGAAGACGTCTGTGGCGGATGCAGGACGATCTACCTGAAGAACCCGGAGGGCGATCCGCCCGGCTCACATCACTTCGAGCAATGGCGCGGCATGCCGCCGCCGGGCTGGCTGGCGCTGGAGCTGCGCGGCAGGGGCGGCGCCATCGGCGGTCTGCTGTTGCGCCCCCGCGGCGAGGCCGCCTATCCGGCGCAAGACCGCGAACTGCTGGGTTTCACCGCGGGTCAGATCGGCATGGCCCTCGAGCGCAAACGCCTGCACGACGATTTGCTGCGCCACGCCTGCCATGACGAACTGACCGGCCTGCCGAACCGCTACCTGTTCTTCGACCGCATCGGCACCGCACTGGCGCGCGCACGCCGCACAGGCTCAAGGATGGGCTTGCTATACGTGGACGTCGACGACTTCAAGCAGGTCAACGACGTCCATGGTCACGCAGCCGGCGACGAGCTGTTGCGCGGTGTCGCCGCCCGCCTGGCGAATTGCGCGCGCGATTCGGATACCGTTGCGCGCATCGGTGGCGACGAATTCGTGCTGATCCTGGAAGACCTCAACGCGGCGGATGACGCCAGCCGTATCGCCCAGCAGATCGGCGCAGCGATGGAAATCCCGATCCGGATCGAGAGCGTCGAGCTGCGTGTCGGGGCCAGTATTGGCTGCGCGGTATTCCCGGACCACGGTCAAGGGATCGAGGAGCTGCTGAAACATGCCGACACCTGCATGTATCGCCAAAAAAAGGCCAGGAAGGCACATCCTGCCAAGGCCGCCTGTTGAGAGGCCGGTGCCCTGCCCTCAGCGGGCGCCGGCCGCCCGTTCCGCGAGCTGGGCCGCGGTCAAGCCTTCGCTGTTGCGGAGAGCGGGATTCGCGCCCTGTCTGGCCAGGAAGTCCACCATGTCCGGATGCCCTTCGCGCGCCGCCATCATCAGCGGGGTATAGCTGCCGCTGGCCGGCGGAGAGACGGCGTCGACCCTGGCGCCGCGCTTGATCAGCAGGCGGGCGATGTCCTCGTCGCCGCTGGCGGCCGCGTAATGCAGCGGCGTCCAGCCCGGACGGTTGATGGTGGCGCCGCGTGCGACCAGGGCCTCGGCAGCCGGCCGGTTGCGCCTGAAGGCCGCCATCATGAGGGCCGTGTTGCCGTTCAGGGCGGACGCGTCCAGCTGGATGCCGGGCTGGTCGAGCAGCGCCTGGAACACCCGCATCGAGCCTTCGCGCACCGCCAGCACCAGCGGCGGCTCGCCGCCCAGCGGATTCTGCCGGTTCGGATCGACGCCCGCGGCCAGCAGGGATTTGACGGTCTTGACGTCATCCATTTGCACGGCGCGGTAGAAGTCGGCCGTCTGGTCGGCGGTGACGGCGAAGACTGCCGTTCCGGGGAAGGCGGCCATGAAGACGGCCGCAAGAACAGTCCTGCCGGTCAGGCGAAGAAAACCGCGACGCTGCATCATGGCGCACTCCCTCCTTAATTGTTTGGAACCTTGAAGAGTTTATAGAAATTCTCGGTCGTGCGCTCCGCCACCTCCCGCAGCGGCACGTCCTTGAGCGTGGCGATGAACTCGGCCACATGCGGCACGAAGCCCGGCTCGTTCACTTTCCCACGGTAGGGCACGGGCGCCAGATAAGGCGAATCCGTTTCGATCAGGATACGGTCCAGCGGCAGCGCCTTGGCCACGGCCTGCAGGTCTTTCGCGCTCTTGAAGGTGACGATGCCGGAAAAGGAGATGTAGAAACCCATCTCGATCGCCGCCTGCGCCACTTCCAGGGTCTCGGTAAAGCAGTGCATGACGCCGGCCACGCCGCCCTTGTCCACCGCCGCGCCCTCTTCCTGCAGGATGCGGATGGTGTCGGCACTGGCCGACCGGGTATGGATGATCAGCGGCTTGCGCGTCTCGCGCGAAGCGCGGATATGGGTGCGGAAGCGCTCGCGCTGCCATTCCAGGTCGCCCTCCAGGCGGTAGTAGTCGAGGCCGGTCTCGCCGATCGCGACGATCTTCGGATGGTCGGCCAGGCGCACCAGCTCGTCGACGCTGGGCTCGGGCGTGTCCTCGTAATCGGGATGGACGCCGACCGAAGCGTAGATATGCGGATATTGCTCGGCCAGCGCGAGCACGCTCGGGAATTCCGGCAGGTTGACGGACACGCACAGCGCCTTGTCGACCTTGTTCTCGGCCATCCTGGCGAGGATCTCGGGCATGCGGGCGGCCAGTTCCGGGAAATTGATGTGGCAGTGTGAATCGATGTACATCCCGTCATTGTACGCGAGAGCCGCCGTCAGGATACATGTGAACCCAGTAAGGCACTCTCCAGACGCTGCTCCGGCAGTGTCGTTCGGACCGAATTATGTCGGCCATTTTTACATCATTCGAAACACGGAGCGTGTAACTCCTTGTTTTTCTTGCATGGCAACTGTCGGCATACTTTCTGCTTATGTATTTACGCCCGAGATATTTTCCTCCTGTTTCGAGTGCTTCAAATCGAAATAAAATTTCCGAATTCAAATGTCAATCTTAGGGGAAATTCGATGAGAATCTTACGCAATCTTATTGGCAAAATCGCAACTGTATCTGCTCTTGCTCTACTCCCTGCATCGGGAATGGCGGCAATAATTACGTTCACCCAATCGAATACGAGCGGCAACCATTGGATCAACCATTACACCGTAAAGGCGGGCGCGACAGATACTCTCATCGAGGAATTCACTCTGTATTTCGAGGATGTCCTATACAAGAATCTTGCTGTCGTCGACTCGCCAAGCGGGTGGGATTCACTGGTAATCCAACCCGATTCCGCTATCCCCGCGGATGGCTTTTTCGACTCGCTGGCAATGAACCTCGGCATTGGTCAATCCGAAGCACTGGGCAGATTTTCGGTCGCATTCGATTTTCTTGGTGTCGGCGCCCCGGGCCGTCAACGCTTCGATATTGTCGCCCCCCTTAGTTTCGCCGTCTTAAGCACGGGATTGACTTCGAAGGAAACGGATGGGCCACCGCCTGACGACGTGCCTGAACCGGACAATTTGGCACTAATCTGTGTTGGGCTCGCGATCCTCTTCACCACGCTCCGGCGTCACTTTTCGTCTCCTCAATAATAGTTGAATTCGGAAATGCATCACTACATCCATGAGGTGAAAAAATGCAAGGTATCCAGATGTGGCTGCTACTGCAGAGATGGGCGCGCGGCGCCGCCGCCCTAGTTATTTCGATTTCTCTGGCAGCGTGCGGTGCCGGGTCGCCCAATGAAGTAAGCCATCAGCAAGCCACGAGGACTCAAATAGCGGCCGTTATTTCGCCCCAAATTACGGTTATCGGGATTACAAAGATAAAGGAGACACGGGTCAACAGGACGGTGTACGACTATGAATTTGAAGTCACCATTAGAAATAGCGGCGCAACTGCTGAGACGGGAATTACCGCAACCTTAACAAATACCGGACCTGGAGCAATAATTATCGATGGGACCGTACAAATTGCTACGCTCGCCGCTGGCGCTACCGTAACCGCTCGGGACACCGTCACGCTTCGACTCGATCGAAGCCTTCCATTCGACCAGAACGCGCTGGTATGGCGAATCGATACCCAAACGGGTCCCCCTCCGTTGCCGGGCATCCTGCTGCCCGGCGCAGATTCCGCAAACGCAGTCTCGGCGATCGTCGATTACGAAGCCGTGTTATCGGAATCCGATCTCGAAATCGAGACATCCTCAGGGGAGGCCACGAACTATCGTTATCAACTATCAGGTGTCATTTCCCCTACTGCTACCGTTGGGATGGTAAACGCGGCATTGAACTCCGTCGGAGCCAGAATTGTAGGCCTAACTGCCGGCAGCCCTGTCGTTTTCCTTCAGGCTCCGCCTCCTGGAGGGATGGATGCGCTTGTTAGCGCAGGGGCGAAACTCGTCACCAGCGGCGCTTTCGAGGCAGCCGGGCCGGAAATGGTCGATGAAGCGATGTCGCTTCCGCCTGACATTGACCTTGCGACTGCGATCAAACCTTCCAGCAAAACATCGTATAGCCCGATTGTTCACCATGTGGCCGCCGGGTTCCCCCAGGCATGGAATGCAGTAAATACAAGTATTACCGGAAACGTTGACCTAATCATTGTCGACTCCTTCGGAAATGGGGCGCTACCAAACACACTGCTGTCGGGCACGGCAAACGGCATGACCACCGGCTTCAGCAACGGTTGCAAGACATCCCCTTGCTCTCATGGCTATCACGTGCTCGGAATTGCCACAGGCAGCTTCGGCGGCACAGGGGATATGGGGAAAGTGACTGGGTCGATGCCGTTAAACACAACGATTTACATCGTGGACACTGCCAAGCCGGTAGCTAAGGTGAAGAGAAAATACTACTTAGATGAAATACGGAGAATCCTGGAGTCGGCCCCCGCAGGCAAGCGCTTTGTCCTGAACTTCAGTTTCGGTTATGCCTACGAAGCCATACGCAAGGGCATTCCTGCAGCAGTGATTACCAAAGATGCCCTGTTATGGAGAAAATTCGTCGCTTCGCTTCGCGGATTCGACTACTCGACACGGGCCGTCCAAGTCTCTGCGGCCGGTAACAGTGGGCCACAGTCGCTCGCAAAGGACACAAGCATGTTTAATGCAGCGGTGCTGTTACCGACGATCGTTGAGAATGGCAAAAGCTATCCAGCTCTAAAGAATGGCCTTGTCGTTGAAAACCGCACAGTCGACTTTACCAATCCCGACCAACCTGTTCCCGGCTGTCTTGGGCCGAAAAGCACAATCGGCGGCAACATCAGTGCAATCGGTACGGATGTGCGCTCGTTCATTAGCCCGACGTCGACAGATGTGATGAGCGGAACATCGATGGCGAGTCCGCAAGTGGCGGGATTGGTCGCAATGATGCTGGCGGTCCGCAAGGATTTTGACGTATCGACGATAGCATCCTGGCTCAGCCTGACCGCCATGCTCCCCGACAGCTGCAAGAACGCCGCGCCGATGATCCACGCGGGTGACGCATTGTTGAGTCTCGACCGCACGTTAAGTGATGCGCCGATTCGGCTTGCAATGCTGCAAGCTTCCGGCGACTTGAAACTCGATTTCGACGATACTGATACCAAGCTGTTCCTGGACGCTTTGTTCCCCGAAACGCCAAATCCCAAACCCGACTTCTCGAGATTTGACCTCAACGGTGACGGCTTCACCGGCGGAGCCGGCCGCCGCCGGCCCTTCGATCTCAAGTTCGCGAGCGGACTAGGAAACTACTCCGTCGTTGAGACGATAGACCGCTACCCCTCTGGTACGCCGATAACCGCCATCAGCGAGTCCGGCTTGACGGACTTTGAAATTCTTTGCTATTACGTCAACAGTTCAATGTTTAATGCATCCCGACGAAACGCATTCGAAGCCCAGCTGGCGGCGGTTTCCCAGCGAATCAAGAGGACAGTATCCTGCTCGAGTCCCGCCGCCATCGAGCTCAGTGTAACCGGTACACCGCCAGACGGCTGGACACTGCCAAACGCGCCGATTCGTCTTGTACCTGCGAATCCTGCGGGGGCAAATCTCTACTTGGGTAGCAACCTGAATCTCACCGCATGTCAGTTCGGCGAACGCGGCGGACCGGTATGGTCTAGCAGCGTTGAGGCTAGCGCACGCTATTTCACGGTAAATTCCGCAAATAACCTTCCTTACAGCTCAAATGCGGGCGGCCCCCCCAACGCACGTGGATGTTCTTCGTTCTACGCATCGAAGAGTGCCACAGGCGGGAACAAGATCTGGGCAACTGCAAGCGCTCGAGTACAAGGTGTGTCCGGAGATGCAGCGATCGATAGGGAGTATCAAGTACGCTACTATTCTGGCGATCCCGGCAACAATAAAGCCGGCTACACCTGTAACGTCGGTTACGTTCCAAACGCTTTTGGACCTTTCGTCTTCCAATTTGGCGTGACCTGTACGCACAGCACCGTTTTTTCCATTGTTGAATAGATCGTATGAGGTAAGTCGATCTTCAGAATGAAAGGATCGGTGCAAAAGCATAGTTAGGTGAAAGACAGGACGGCTTGCCGTCCTGTCTTATAAGCTCACTCGCGAACGTACGCCACCAAAAACGCCTCTGTGCCAAACTCGCTCGCAAGAACTTTCAGCACGGAGCCCTATCATGAGCAACGAACACCAGAAGCAAAACGAGGAACCGGCCTCGCCCGGCAACCAGCAGACCGCCCAGCAGTCCGGCCAATCGCAGCAGCAAGCGCAACCCGACAAGCACCCGGACTACGACGCCCTGGCGAACAAGAAGCCAGAAGAACTGACGCCGGAAGAGCTGCGCCTGATGGCGGACACCATGCCCGGCGAGGGACCAGGCGATTGAAGCCGCGGGCAATGCTGAACAAGGTGGGGCCGGCCGCAAGCGTTGACCCCGCAGCCTGTTGCTGCCTATAATTCAGCCTCCTCAGGAGGACGACCTCCCCCGGCAACCCCGGGCATCTGATTCGGGACGACCCGCTCTATCCAAGGAGTGAGTCATGGCCTGGATTATGCTTGTGATCGCCGGCGTCCTCGAAGTTGCATGGGCCTATTCGATGAAGTTGTCGGATGGCTTTTCCCGACCTCTTCCCGCAGTTCTCACGGTCGTGTTGATGACGGCCAGCTTTGGCCTGTTGTCCTTCTCGATGCGCACCATTCCGCTCGGCACCGCCTACACCATCTGGACCGGCATCGGCGCCGTCGGCGCGTTTGTCCTCGGCATTGCCGTGCTTGGCGAACAATTTACCGTCCAGCGCGCGATCGCGGCCGCCCTCATCGTCAGCGGGCTGGTGCTGATGAAACTCTCGGCGCCGTCGTGACGCTGAACGGCAGCTCAGGCCACCCGCTTGCCGAGGATGATCAGATCGCGCTCGATCCCATCCAGATTCGCCACGCGCGGGAAATTGGCCCAGGTCTCGAAACCGTATTTGCGGAACAGGGCCAGGCTTGGCGCGTTGTGGCCGAAGATGAAGCCCAGCAGCGTATGCACCTCGATGTTCGGCGCAAAGGCCATCGCCTGCTCCAGGCAATAGCGGCCGATGCCCTTGCCGCGCCATGCCTCGGCAATATAGATCGACACCTCGGCGGTGCCGGAATACGCCGGACGGCCGTAGAAGTTCGAGTAGGAACACCAGCCGATCACTTCCGGGTTCTCCGACTTGTCGTCGGCGTCGTGGACGACCCACAGCGGACGGCGTTCCGGCGTGTGGTCGGCGAACCATTGTTCGCGCGACTGGACCGTGATCGGTTCGGTGTCGGCGGTCACTTCGCGCGAGGCGATGGTGGAATTGTAGATATCGACGATGACGGGCAGGTCTTCGATGCGGGCGAGGCGGTGTACGTACGGCGGCATAGTGGCGTTACAGGGAAACGGTGATTACAGGGTGTGCGTGGCGCGCGACGATCGCAGCGCCGCGCCGAGGAGCTCTTCGATGCGCAGCTTGGCGCGCTGGCCGGTTTCGTCGGCCGGGAAGTGGACGCCGATGCCTTGCGCCTTGTTATTGTTGGCGCCGGCCGGGGTGATCCAGGCCACCTTGCCGGCGATCGGGTATTTGTTCGGGTCGTCCATCAGCGACAGGATCAGGTAGATCTCGTCGCCGATCTTGTAGGGCTTGTTGGTCGGCACGAACATGCCGCCATTCTTCAGGAAGGGCATGTAGGCCGCGTACAGCGCGGCTTTTTCCTTGATGGCGAGCGAGAGCACGGACGGCCGCGGCGCCTGCGGAGCCGTCGGCAAGCCCGGCGGAGCATTCGGATCGGTGGGCAAGCCGTTCATCGGAATCCTTTTTCGTAATCGAGCAACATGTCCTCGACAAACAATTTCGGCGACAAGGGATGGTCCGCCACCGCGCGCCGCTCATTGGTCGCCTTGATCGCCTGCATCAGCCTGGCCGTATGCACGCGCCCGGCCAGGTTGGCAAGCTGCTGGCGGTAACGCGGATAATAGCGGATCGTGCCGGAGAGCTTGTACGAAAATACGTCATACAGCCATCGTTGCTGCCATGCGACGAGGGATGCGAGCGGCGCCTTGCTCAATTTGTCGGCCGCGCGCAACGCGGCGTCGACGCTGGGCTGGGCCAGGATTTGCAGCAGGGCATCGAGTTCCTCGCGGCTGCCGGTTTCGGCCTGGTTGAGGGCCGCCAGCGGCGCCCCGCCCTGCTCGCGCAGCCAGCCGTCGGCGTCCTGCACGCCCTGGGCTTCGAGCCAGGCCAGGGCCTGGGCGTGGTCCGGCATCGGCAGCGCGAACTTGCGGCAGCGCGACAGGATGGTCGGCAGCAGCCGGTCCAGGCCGTTCGATGCCAGCAGGAACACGGTGCCCGGCGGCGGTTCTTCGAGCGTCTTCAACAGTGCGTTCGACGCCGGCATGTTCAGGGCCTCGGCCGGGTACAGCACCACCACCCGCAAGCCCTGGCGGTGGGTCGAGATGTTCATGAAGTCGGCCAGCGCGCGCACCTGCTCGATCTTGATGTCCTTCGAGGCGGTCTTGGATTTGCCTTTCTTGTCGGCGTCGCCCGCTTCCTCGCCCTCGGCCGGCGGCGCTTCGTCTTCCAGCGCTTCCGGACGCACGCGGCGGTAGTCCGGATGGTTGCCCTGGGCGAACCAGCCGCAGGACGCGCACTCGCCGCAGGCATGGCCATCGGGGCGCACGTTTTCGCACAGCAGCGCCTGGGCAAAGGCTTCGATGAAGTCGGCCTTGCCGATGCCGGCCGGGCCGTAGAACAGGATTGCATGCGGCAGGCGCACGCGCATCTGCTGCAGCTGCGTCCAGGCCTGCTCCTGCCAGGGGTAGATCGGGGCGATGCGCGTCACAACAACTTCTCCAATGCCGCACGCAGCGCGATGCGGACTTCATCGATCGAACGGGTCGAATCGATCACCACGATGCGTCCGGGATTTTCCGTGGCGCGTCGCAGATATTCATTACGGCAGCGCTCGAAGAACGCCGCCTCCTCGGACTCGAACTTGTCGAGATTACGGGTGGCATCGAGCCGCTCGCGCGCCACTTCCAGCGGCACGTCGAACAGCAGGGTCAGGTCCGGCTGCAGGTCGGGATGGACCCAGTGCTCCAGCCGGCCCAGTTTCTCGATCGGCAGACCGCGCCCGCCGCCCTGGTAGGCAAAGCTGGCATCCGTGAAGCGATCGGACAGCACCCAGTCGCCGCGCGCCAGCGCCGGCTCGATCACCTGGGCGATGTGTTCGCGGCGGCTGGCGAACATCAGCAGGGCCTCGGTTTCGAGGTCCATCTTTTCGTGCAGCAGCAGCTCGCGCAGTTTTTCGCCGAGCTTTGTTCCGCCCGGTTCGCGGGTCGAAACCACGGACTTGCCGGCGTCCTCCAGGAGTCCGGTGACGAAGCCGATGTGGGTGGACTTGCCGGCACCGTCGATGCCTTCGAAGGTGATGAAACGGCCCCGGTTCGACGATTCGACCATTATTTCGCCCCCTGGCGCTGGTACTGGTTGACCGCCTTGTTATGCTCGTTCAGGTTGACCGAGAAGTGGCTGGTGCCGTCGCCGCGCGAGACGAAGTACAGGGCCTCGGTCCTGGCCGGCGCCAGGGCGGCGGCCAGCGACTCCACGCCCGGCAGCGCGATCGGCGTCGGCGGCAGGCCGGCGCGCGTGTAGGTGTTGTACGGGGTGTCGGTCTCGAGGTCCTTCTTGCGGATCTTGCCGTCGTACTTGTCGCCCATGCCATAGATGACGGTGGGGTCGGTCTGCAGCAGCATGCCGGTCTTGAGGCGGTTCACGAACACGCCGGCGATCATCGCGCGCTCGCTCTTCTGGCCGGTTTCCTTTTCCACCAGCGAGGCCATGATCAGGGCCTGGTAGGGGTCGGTGTAAGGCAGGTTCGGATCGCGTTTCTCCCAGGCCGCCTTGAGGCGCTTCATCATCATCTCGTGCGCCTGCTTGTAGATCTGCAGGTCGCTCGAATTCTTCGCGAACAGATAGGTGTCCGGGAAGAACAGGCCTTCCGGGGCCTTGTATTTATCTTCCGCGACCACCTTGGCCAGCAATTCCTTGTCCGACAGCCTGGCCGTCTCGTGCTTCAGGTTCGGGGCGGCGTCGACCGCCTGGCGCATCTGGCGGAAGGTCCAGCCTTCGATGATGGTCAGCGATTCCTGGGCGAACTCGCCGCGCACCAGCTGGGTGAGCAGGCGCCGCGGCGTGGTGGACGGCTTGAGCTCGTAGCTGCCGGCCTTGATCTGCCCGGCCTTGCCGCTCACCCGGGCCAGCACGCCGAACAGGAAGCCGTTGACCGGCACGCCGGCGGTGGCCATCTGCTGGGTAGCACCGGCGACGCCGCTGCCCTGGGCGATTGCGAAAGGAATGATGGGGCTGTCCGCTGCGGTAATCGGGCGTCCCGCCCACCACTGGAAGCCGCCGACGGCCGCGACTGACACGATCACGCCGGTGACGATGAGTTTTCTTATAAATGCCATATGTACTGGTTTTGCGCCGCGCCCGGCGCGATTTTGTCGACAACCCTATAATGAGGCCGTAATGATAAAGCCTAAACGAGATTTAAATCGAATTTGATACGTGGATTGTATGAATAACTGGATCGAACACCTCGCCTCGCTGGGCGCCCGCTTCCATCAGGATGAAGCCGCGCAGATCGAAGACTTCGGAAAGACCCTCTCGGCCGCCGACCTGGCGGGCGGCGTGGTGGCGCCGGTCACCGACCTCGGACTCATCGCCGTCAGCGGAGACGACGCCGCCAGTTTCCTGCACAACCAGCTCACCAACGACGTCGAACACCTCGGCACCGGTGAAGCCCGCCTGGCTGCCTATTGCACGCCGAAAGGCCGCATGCAGGCCAGCCTGCTGATGTGGCGCGGCGCCCAGGACATCTACCTGCAACTGCCGCGCACCATCCAGGCCCCGCTGCAGAAGCGCCTGACCATGTTCGTGCTGCGCGCCAAGGCCAAGCTGCGCGACGCCACCGAAGAAGCCGCGACCACCGCGGTCCTCGGCCTGGCCGGCGCCAAGGCACAGGAAGCGCTGGCCCGCCATGCGGGCCCCCTGCCGCAGGCACCGTATGCAAAAACCGAGGGCGAGGCCGGCACCGTGATCCGCCTGGCCGACGCCTTCGATGCGCCGCGCTACCTGTGGATCACGAACGCCTGCACCGCCATCGCCGCCCTGCCGCAGCTGCGCGAGACGCTGGCGCTGGGCGGCAACGTCGCCTGGCACCTGGCCGAGATCCACGCCGGCGTGCCGCAGGTGACCCAGCCGACCCAGGAACAGTTCGTGCCGCAGATGATCAACTTCGAACTGATCGGCGGCGTGAACTTCAAGAAGGGCTGCTATCCGGGCCAGGAGATCGTCGCCCGCAGCCAGTACCTCGGCAAGCTGAAACGCCGCATGGTGCTGGCCACGCTGGCCAATGCGGCCGCGCGCGCCGGCGATGAAGTGTTCGCCAGCGACGACCCCGACCAGCCTTGCGGCATGATCGTCAACGCGGCCCCGAACGGCCAGGGCGGCGCCGATGCGCTGGTCGAGATCAAGCTGGCCGCGCTGGACCAGGAAGTGCGCCACGGCGCGGCCGGCGGCACGCCGCTGTCCTTCCTGCCGCTGCCCTATGCCATCGACACCCCGGCCGACTGACGTCCCGCGCCCATGATCGACCTGTACGTCTATTACAAGGTGCGCGAGGCGGACGCCGCCGCGCTGGCGCCGCGCGTACGCGCGATGCAGGCGGCGCTGGCGGCGAGCCACGGCGTCGCCGTCCAGCTCAAGCGCCGGCCCGACAGCAAGGACGGCCTGCAGACCTGGATGGAAGTCTATCCGGGCGCCGCCGATACCTTTGCCGACACCGTCGACGGCGCCGCCGCAGGCGCCGGCCTCGGTGCCTTGATCAGCGGCCCGCGCCGCGCCGAGGTATTCGTCGACCTGACTCCGGAGCTGAACCCATGTGCCTGATCGTATTTGCCTGGCGTGTGATTCCCGGCGTGCCGGTGATCGCCTGTGCCAACCGCGACGAATTCTACGACCGTCCCGCCACCCCGGCCGGCCCCTGGCCGGAAAACCCGGACATCATCGCCGGCCGCGACCTGCAGGGCGGCGGCAGCTGGATGGGCGTGACGCGCACGGGCCCGAACGGCCCGAAGTTCGCCGCGCTGACGAACATCCGCGCTCCCGGCGAGCGGCGCAGCGACGCCCCCACGCGCGGCGCCCTGGTGGCCGACTTCCTCAAGGGCGACCTCGACGCCCCGGCCTACCTGGACCACATCGCAGCCGGCGCCGGCGAGTACAACGGCTTCAACCTGATCCTCGGCGACCGCGAAGGCCTGTACTGGTTCTCGAATCGCGCCGGCGGCGACCCGCGCAACGGCAAGGCCCTCGACCCGGGCATCTACGGCGTCTCGAACGGCCTGCTGGACGCGCCCTGGCCGAAGGTCCTGCGCACCAAGGCCAGCTTCGCCAGCCTGCTGCTGCAGGGCGCCCCCGAGGAAGCCTATTTCGAAATGCTGGCCGATACCACCCGCGCGCCCGACCTGCGCCTGCCGGACACCGGCGTGCCGATCGAAGTGGAGCGCCAGTTGTCCGCGGTCTGCATCGAGATCCCGGGCTACGGCACCCGTACCTCGACCGTGGTCAGGCTCTACCAGGACGGCGAGCCGGAACTGCACGAGCGCGTGCTGCAGCCTTGTCCGGAAGCGGAAGCTTCATAAAACCTTCACGTCGTTCCCGCGGAGGCGGGAACCCAGGTTTTGCTTGAGCAGGCGGAACGCGTGCAAACCTGGATTCCCGCCTGCACGGAGCCGACGTTTATTCGTAACGAGTCCTTGCCTTCTACGACTCCCGCCGCATGAACGGCGACTCGAACTGCTGCCGCCGCTCCACCGGCCGGGTCAACACCCGCAAGGCCACGTCCATCGCCACGCCGATCTCGGCGAGCCGGCGCGCCGCCGCCGGCATGCCGGTGGCGCTCGCCTCATGAATCACGGCTTCGATCAGCAGGGCGGTCTTGTAGTCGGTGCGTCGTTCCATCGGCCGATGCTACCACGACCGCGATTCACCCCGGACGCCGCACGACGTCGAGGTAGACGCCGGGATCCGCCGAGAGTCCGCGCTTGACGTCCTGCGACAGCTCGTCGATCAGCACTTCCTGCGCGCCTGCCTCGAGTGCCGCGTACGCGCGGGCGACCACGTCCGCCGGCGCCAGTTTCGGCAGATCGATCCCGCGCGTCAGCTCGGTGTCGACGAAGCCGACGTGCAGGCCCAGCACCTGGGTACCCTGCTCCTTCAGCGCGATCCGCAAGCCGTTGTTCACGCTCCAGGCGGCCGACTTGGTGGCGGCGTAGGCGGCCAGGCCCGGCGTGCTGATCCAGCTCGCCACCGACAGCACGTTCAGGAAGGCGCCGCCATGGTGCTTCGCCAGCACCGGCGCGAAGGCCTGGCTGACGCGCAGCATGCCGTAGACGTTGGTCTCCATCATGCGCTGCAAGGCGGCGACGCTGTCGTCGTCGAGCAGGCTGCCGGGACTGGCGATGCCGGCATTGTTGACGACCAGCGTGACGTCGCCGCAGGCCGCGGCCGCTTCCTTCACCTGGGCCGGATCGTTGACGTCCAGCCGTACCGGCACCACGCCCGGCAGGCGGACCGCGCCGGGATCGCGCGCGGCCGCGTAGACCTTGCGCGCGCCGAGGGCAAGGGCCTGGCGGGCGAACTCCTCGCCCAGACCGCGGTTGGCGCCGGTAACGAAGACGATGGCGTTATCGAGTTTCATGGCATTCCTTTATATGACAGCCGTCATATTCAAGTTTCAAAAAAAGCCGAACCCATCGGCACGGCATCCTCCACCTCAGACGATCGAGTCCTGGCGGACGTACTGCAACAGCACTGTCTCGCGGCAGGCCTGCAAGACCTCGTTTCCTCCACCATCGGGCCCCAGCACCCGGGCCAGCTGGATCGCGCCCACCAGGGTCGCGGCAAGCGCCCAGGCACTGCCGGGTGGCGCATCGCCTGGCAGCGTATCGGCAACCAGGGCGGCCAGGCCACGGACCCGGCTTTGTGCGACCCCACGCAGTGCTTCATGGGCGCGCTGCATGTCCGAGCCCACGGCCGCGACCGGGCAGCCGAGTTCCAGCGCCTCCATGTGCGCGCCGGACAGGTATTCGTTCACCAGGGCCGAGAGCGGACTTTCGCCGGCGTCCGTGCGAGTGCGCATGCGTTCACGGACCCGGGCGTTGCTCTGCCTGCCTGCGTGCTCCAGCGCTTCGGCCAGCAGCGCATCGCGCGATGCGAAATGGGCATAAAAGCCGCCGTGGGTCAGGCCAGCCTCCTTCATCACCTCCGCGACACCGACCCCGGCGACCCCGGCGCGGCGTACGGCGCGCGCAGCGGCGTCGAGGATGCGCTCGTGCGACTGCTGATGGCGGGAGGATCGGGTGCTGGACATGGCGGCGACTCCAATATGATGCATATCATATTAGGTCGCGGGAGGCGCCTGGTCAAGGAAGAAGTAAAAATACCGCGGACGGCGCCGCGGTATGCTTGACGGCCGTTCAGGTAGCCGCCTCAGCGGTCGGGGTCGTTGCCGGTCGTCCCGGGGGCCGAGGTGCCGCCCGAGCCGCCCAGCCTGCCCTCGTCCGGGGTACCGGCTGCCGAGTCGCCGCCTCCGGGCCGGCCGGGCTTGTCGGCCTGCGCATGCCCTGCCGGGAAGACGTTCGCTTCCGGAGAGCTGTGCAGGAAACCGCTTTGCTGGCTGCCGTCGGCGCCGCCCTGTGCGTTCTGTCCGCCGCCCTGGGCGGGCAGGTCTTGTTTGCCTTGCCGGGCCTTGTCTTTGTTGTTCGCCATCATGTCCTCCTGGTGCGATTACCGATGAAACTATCCTAGCGCCCCCGGGCGCCGGGCGAATAGGATGACTTCCCGGACCATTGTAGGACGATCACTAGCACGCATCCCAGGCCGAGCAGGACAGCAGCCAGGCCGAAGCAGGACCGGAAACCGGCCACGACCGCCGCCTGACCACCGTCCGCCGCCGTGTTCATGAAGACGGCGCTCATGCCGGCGGCGCCGCCGATCAGGCCGAGATTGCGCGACAGGCTCAGCAGTCCGGAAACCAGTCCGCGCTGCTCCTCCGCGGCAGCCGACATCACCGCCGTATTGTTCGCGGCCTGGAACAGCGCGTAGCCGGCGGTGAGCACGGCAATCGACGCCACATAGGCGGCCGCGGTCGACGGCGGCAGGAGCCACAACAGGCAGGCGCCGGTGAGCATCCCGGCCAGGCCGGCCAGTGCGCTCCAGCGCGCACCCAGCCGGTCCACGGCACGCCCGGCCGGCAGACCCGCAAGCGCCGCGGCGACCGGCCCGGCCGCCATCACGAGCCCCATCCGCCCGGCTTCCAGGCCCAGGACGCCGGTCAGATAGAAGGGGCCCACTACCAGCGTGGCCATCACCACCGCCGTCGCCAGCATGCTCGTGAGGACGCCGGCGGCAAGCACGGGGTCGCGGAACAGGGCCGGTTCCACCAGGGGCGCGGCGCTATGCCGCTCGGCGTGGACGAACAGGATCGCAGCGCCGGCGGCAAGCGCCACAAGCGGGCCGCGCGGCGCGGCAGCGACCGTCGTTGCCAGGGCAAAGGCGGTCAATGCGAGCGCGAGCAGCAGCGTGCCCACATGATCGAAGCGCGGCCTGGCGCGCGGGGAGAGATCGGCGGGCAGGAAGCGCGCCGCGCAGGCGAACGCCGCCAGGCCGCAAGCACCCTGCAGCAGGAACACGGCCGGCCAGCCAAAGCCGGCGACCAGCATGCCGCCGAGCGAAGGCCCGAGGGCGGTGCCGGCCGCCGATACCGTGCCCAGCATCCCCATCGCGCGCCCGGTCTCCGCCGCGGGCAGCGTATCCTTGACCGCCGCCACGGTCAGCGCCATCATCGCCGCCGCGCCGGCGCCCTGCAGCAGGCGCGCAGCGACCAGCAGCGCCAGCGACGGCGCCGCGGCGCACAGCCCGGCCCCAAGGCTGAACATGGCGATGCCTGCCAAGAGCAGCCGTTTTCTCCCGACCAGGTCGCCGAGCCGGCCGGCCACCACCACCAGCCCCGATACACCGAGCAGATAGGCGAGCACGACCCATTGCACGGCGGGCAGCGGCGCCTGGAAAGCCCGTGCCAGCGCTGGGAGGGCCACGTTGGCGATGCTGGTCCCGAGCGAGGACAGCAGCGCGCTCAGCGAGAGGCTGGCGAGGATGGCGGAATGCGTTTTCATGTCCATGGCTCCCTTCAAGGTCGATACCGGGAGCCTAGTCGCAGCGCATGCATGGCGGAAGACGCAGCATTTGCACTCGATCAGTGCATGGAACGCCATATCCCGAGCCAGCGTGCTATCTTGGCGCGATGTCGACGCCCGATCTGAATCTCCTCGTCACCCTCGACGTCCTGCTCGCCGAGGGCAATGTCGCGCGGGCCGCCCGCCGGCTGGGCCTGAGCGCGTCCGCCATGAGCCGCGCGCTGGCACGCCTGCGCGAGACCACCGGCGATCCGCTGCTGGTCCGCGCCGGCCGCGGCCTGGTGCCGACGCCGCGGGCGCTCGAGCTGCGCAACCGTATCGGTCCGCTGGTCGAAGAAGCGAAGGCCGCGCTGCGCCCCGCCGTGCCGCTCGACCTGGGCCGGCTCGATCGCAGCTTCACGCTGCGCACCAGCGACGGCTTCGTCGAGAACTTCGGGCCGCTGCTCGTCGCGCGCGCCGCCGCCTCGGCGCCTGGCGTGCACCTGCGCTTCGTGCAGAAGACGGACAAGGACAGCGCCCCGCTCCGCGACGGCAGCGTCGACCTGGAAACCGGCGTGGTGGGCGGCGCCGCCAGCCCCGAACTGCGCACCCGCATCCTGTTCGAGGACCGCTTCGTCGGCGTGGTGCGTGAGGATCATCCGCTGGCCGGCACGGCGATCACGCCGGCGGCCTATGCGGCGGCCAGGCATGTGCTGGTGAGCAGGCGCGGACGCGAACGGAGCAGCGTCGACGATGCCCTCGATGCACTCGGCCTGCAGCGCCGCATCGCCGCCTCGGTCGGCGGCTTCGCGGCCGCGCTCGCGCTCGCGCGCGGATCGGACCTGGTGGCCACCGTCCCCGAGCGTCATACCAGTCGGCTGCGCGAAGGCATGGCCAGCTTCGCGCTTCCTTTCGTCGTGCCCGGAATATCGGTCTCGATGCTGTGGCATCCACGCATGGACGCCGACCAGGCCCACCGCTGGCTGCGTGGCTTGCTGCTCGAGACCAGTGCCCCGGCAGCTAGCGCTTCAGCTGCGACTGCAGCATCTGGGTGAGCTGGGGCGTCGCCGCATAGGCGTCCGCCGGCGGCTTGCCGTGGACGATGGCATCCATGCGTTCAGCCACCGCGCCCAGCGCCTGCGGATGCGAATAGATATAGAACCGCCCTTCGCGGATCGCGTCGAAGGTGATGGCCGCGACGTCAGCCGCCGTCACCTTGCCGGCCTCCACCGCCTTGTTGATCAGGGCCAGGGCCGCCTGCTGGCTGGCCGTCGGCGCGGCATCGTTCTGCAGCCCGTGCGGACGGTGGGCTTCCGAATGTCCGATCCCGGTCGGCACGAAGTATGGGCACAGGACCGAGGCCTGGACCGGGGCATCGACCAGGCGCAGGTCGTGGTAAAGGGTTTCGCTCAGCGACACCACGGCGTGCTTGGAGACGTTGTAGACGCCCATCGCCGGCGGATTCAGCAGTCCGGCCATCGAGGCCGTGTTGACGATGTGCCCTTCGTAAGCGGGATCGCGGCGGGCGCATTCCAGCATGATCGGCGTGAACACGCGCACGCCGTGGATCACGCCCCACAGGTTCACGCCCAGCACCCATTCCCAGTCGGCCTGGCTGTTTTCCCAGATGAGGCCGCCCGCGCCGACCCCGGCATTGTTGAACACCAGGTGCACGCCGTGGAAGCGGATCATCGCGGCATCCGCCAGCTCCTCGACATGCTCACCCTTGCCGACGTCGACCACCATGGAGAGCAGCTCGGCGCCGCCGGCCTGCAACTCGTCGGTGGCACGCTCCAGCGCTTCCTTGTCGATGTCGGCCAGCACCAGTTTCATGCCCAGCCCCGCCGCCGTGTTGGCGAATTCACGGCCCAGGCCGCTACCCGCGCCGGTGATGACGGCTACCCGTCCTGCGAACTGCTTCATTGCTTTTCTCCCTGCGCCGCGCGGATCAGACCGCAGACACGCCGCCGTCGACGGCCAGCACCTGCCCCGTGATGTGCTTGCCCGCATCGGACGCGAACAGGACCACCGCGCCCTTCAGGTCTTCGTCGTCGCCGAGCCGGCCCAGCGGTGCCTGCTGCGCCAGCCTGTCGGCACCCACCGCCGCCAGTATGCCCCGGGTCATCTTCGAGGGGAAGAAGCCCGGCGCGATCGCGTTCACCGTGATGCCGTAGCGGCCCCATTCGCCGGCCAGGGTGCGGGTGAAGTTGATCACCGCCGCCTTCGAGCTGTTGTAGGCGATCGTCTGCATGGTGCCCGGCGGATTGCCGCCCAATCCGGCGATCGAGGCGATGTTGACGATGCGTCCCCGGCCGCGCGGAATCATCGACAGCCGCCCGAAGGCCTGGCACAGCAGGAAGACGCTGCGCACGTTCAGGTTCATGACCTTGTCCCAGGCCTCGACCGGAAACTCCTCGGCCGGGGCGCCCCAGGTCGCGCCCGCATTGTTGACCAGGATGTCGACCTGGCCCAGGCGCCGCAGTGCCTCCTCGGCAAAGCCGCCGATCGCCGCTTCGTCGGACAGGTCGGCGGCGATGCTGCACGCCTCGATGCCGCGTGCCGCCAGGTGGGCGCAGGCTTCGTCGAGCTCGGCCTGCTTGCGCGCCGCGACCAGCACGCGCGCGCCCTGCTCGCCCAGCGCTTCGGCCATCTGCAGGCCCAGGCCGCGCGAGCCGCCAGTCACCACGGCGGTCTTGCCTTCCAGCGAAAACAGTTCCCTTACGGTGCGCATGGCGGCCTCCCGCTCAGACTTCGTAGTCCATGCACTGGCGCGCTTCGCGGATCGCGCCGATGAAGGGCACCAGGGCCTGGTGAGTCGGGTGCTTGGCATAGGCTTCGAGCGCGCCCTTGTCCGCGAACTCCGAGTACAGCACCACGTCATAGGTCGCTTCCAGGCCCGGCTGGGCCAGGGTCACTTCGAACTTGTGGATGCCGGGGACGATATCGGCGCACTCGTCCAGGCGGCGCTTCATTTCGCGGGCATTGGCCGCGCGGTCGGCGCCTTCGGCGTGTTCTTTCAGTTTCCACATGACGATGTGCTTCAGCATGAGTTTTCTTCCTTGTTTCAAATGTGATTGAGCGGATAGCGAGAAGCATAACGCTTGGGCGCCTGGATGGCGAGCGCAGTGGATTTGCCTGCCCTGTCGTGCTGGTGGCTGGGTTTTGGCTTGTTGTGATCCGCCTGTCGGTTAGTTGCAAAAAGACTTGACCGGCCGCTCCCGCTGCCACCGCCGCGTGCGCACGCCTTCCATTTGCATACGCTCTCGGTTAGTTGCAGAATACGGCATGGACCACCTCGCCGCCTGGGATGCCGATCCCGTCAAACGCTTCGCCGCCTTCGTCGCTTCGCCCGACTTCGTGCTGACCTCGAGCCGCCAGCGCGAGGACAATCCGAAGCCGGTGTCGCCGGAGTCCGCCGCCATCTATAAATTCATGTTCGGGAAGTTCGCCGCCTGGATGCTGGAGGAGCGCCTGAAGATCTCGACCGTGACGGCGCGCGACCTCCACCGCTTCGTGCAACTGGCCCACGACGGCCACCGCGACCTGAACAGCAAGATCGCCTACCGCTACCTGCGCCTGCTGGAGCGCTGCTACGAATACCTGCAGAGTGCGCCGAACCCGGCGCGCGAAGCCATCGTCGGCATCGACCGCGCCCAGATCACCCGCGACGCCCCGATGAGCGCCCTCAACGCGGACGAGCTGGAGCGCTTCCTGGCCGCCCTGCCCGGCCACCGTGCCGACGACCAGGGCAAGGCCTCGGGCTGGAAGCGGCGCCGCGACCGCGCGATGCAGGTGACGATGGCGCTGGCCGGCCTGCGGGTCGCCGAGGCGATCGGTTTGCTGGTGGACGAGATCGGCCGCCAGCCCGACGTCGAAGGCGGCCTGCGGCTCGACATCACGCCCGCGCACAAGCACCGCACCAGCTATGAGCACGCCACCACCTTGCCGAAGGAAGGCGTCGCCGAACTGCTGGCCTGGCTGGACGAGCGGCAGGCGCTCGAGATTCCGGGCGAACTGGTGTTTCCCGCCAACCTGGAGGGCGAAGCGCTGCACAAGGCCACCGTCTACCGCCAGGTCAAGGCGAGCTTCGAACGCGCGGGATTGGCCGTCCCGCGCGCCGGCGGCCGCACCCTGCGCAATACCTTCGCCTCGCTGCAATTGCGCCAGGGCACGCCCCAAAGCGAGCTGACCACCGCGCTGGGCCTCGCGCTCGAACGATCCGCGGAGGCTTATAAGTACGCCAAAGTTAATCCGGAAACCCAGGCGCCGGAACCCGGTCCAAAGGACAAGGACGCCTGATTCCATCCAGTGCGCATGAGGAGGCAGCCGAACGGCTCATCTGTAAGTTTCGTGTAAGTTTGGAGCAAGCATCGCGTAAGTTTCGCGGCGCAGAGTCGCTGCCGTAGCTGGCGTAAATATCGGCTACCCATTGACAATACAACTCATTACGGAGACTACAATGGCTATCACCCCCGGCATGACAGCCGGCGGAAAGGCAGCGCCTTCCGCCGGCGGACTCACCCGGGAAGAACGCAAGGTCATCTTTGCGTCTTCCCTCGGCACGGTTTTCGAATGGTATGACTTCTACCTCTACGGCTCTCTCGCCGCAGTGATCGCCAAGCAGTTCTTCGTCGGCGACCCCACCACCACCTTCATCTTCGCCCTGCTGGCCTTCGCCGCGGGCTTCATCGTGCGCCCCTTCGGCGCGCTGGTGTTCGGACGCCTCGGCGACATGATCGGCCGCAAGTACACCTTCCTGGTCACCATCCTCATCATGGGCGGCTCGACCTTCATCGTCGGCCTGCTGCCCGGCTACGCCTCGATCGGCATCGCCGCGCCCATCATCCTGGTCTCGCTGCGCATCCTGCAGGGCCTGGCCCTGGGCGGAGAGTATGGCGGCGCCGCCACCTATGTGGCCGAGCATGCGCCGGAAGGCCGTCGCGGCTACTTCACCTCCTGGATCCAGACCACCGCCACGCTCGGCCTCTTCCTGTCGCTGCTGGTGATCCTGGGCGTGCGCACCTCGATGGACACCAAGGCCTTCGACGCCTGGGGCTGGCGCATTCCCTTCCTGGTGTCGGTGCTGCTGCTGGGCATTTCGGTATGGATCCGGATGTCGATGAGCGAGTCGCCTGCCTTCGCCAAGATGAAAGCCGAGGGCAAGACTTCGAAGGCGCCGCTGTCCGAAGCCTTCCTCACCTGGGGTAACGCCAAGATCGCCCTGCTGGCCCTGGTGGGCGTGGTGATGGGCCAGGCCGTGGTCTGGTACACCGGCCAGTTCTATGCGCTGTTCTTCCTGACCCAGACCCTGAAGATCGAACCCGCCGCCGCCAACATCATGATCGCGGTCGCACTGGCGCTGGCCACGCCTTTCTTCGTGATCTTCGGCTCGCTGTCCGACCGCATCGGCCGCAAGCCCATCATCATGGCCGGCTGCCTGATCGCGGCCCTGACCTACTTCCCGATCTTCAAGGGCCTGACCAGCTACGGCAACCCGGCCCTGGCCACCGCCCTGCAGAACTCGCCGGTGGTGGTGGTGGCCGACCCGGCCGACTGCCACTTCCAGTTCAAGGCGACCGGCAAGGAAATCTACTCCTCGTCCTGCGACATCGCGACCGCCCAGCTGACCGCCGCCTCGGTCAGCTACACCCGCCAGGATGCGCCGGCCGGCACCGTCGCCAGCGTCCACATCGGCGACAAGGTCTACCCGTCCTTCGCCGCCGCCAAGACGCCGGACGGGCTCGACCTCGACAAGGCCAGCAAGGCCCGCGAAGCCGCACTGAAATCCGACCTGGGCGCCTCCCTGAAGGCCGCCGGTTACCCGTCCAAGGCCGATCCGGCCACGATCAACAAGCCGATGGTAGTGGGGCTGCTGTTCGTGCTGGTGCTGTACGTGACCATGGTCTACGGCCCGGTGGCGGCGATGCTGGTCGAGATGTTCCCGACCCGAATCCGCTACACCTCGATGTCCCTCCCCTACCACATCGGTAACGGCTGGTTCGGCGGCCTGCTGCCGACCTTCGCCTTCGCGATGGTGGCGGCGAAAGGCGACATCTACTATGGCCTGTGGTATCCGATCGTCATCGCGGCGATCACCTTCGTGATCGGCATGCTGTTCGTGCGCGAGACGAAGAACAACAATATCTACGCGGCCGATTAACACCGCGTTCTGGTGGGCACCCTCGTGCCCACCTTTCTTGTGCGCGCCAACGAGGGCGCGTGACGATGTCTACTAGCGGCATCTCCACCATTCTTCCACTGGAACCCGAGCACGTATCCCAATCTCGGCCGTCCCACACCTTTGATTCACATCAAACTTCACTCGCTCCGTATACCTACGCTTGCACAGGCGGGTACCTTGCCTCGCCACTGGCGTTTCTCTCGCCTGACTTCCTATTCCAATTAGTTGCGTACCCGTTGTCCTGACTCACTCGATCATCGATCTATCCTGTTCTGAAGGGGGAAATGGAAATGCCGCAACAACTCAATCCAAGGATTTCAAAAAGAACTCCATTGCCTAGGCGAATTCCCGACACTCTCAACCAAGTGGTCATGCACGATGGGGGAGTCAATGCGTGGATGGATGACCCTGAAAATGGAACCCCGATCCAGCGTCCGGCACCGTCGCTGGACAATGGCAAACTGTCTTACCAAATCCAGGACGACGCGGTTCCTCTCGGGTTCTACTCCGTAGGTACCCCCAGTTTCCGCTATTGGAACGCCGCGGAATCCTTGCGGCGCGGAGCCGATTTCTGGCAGGCGCGGATCCCTGAGCTGACGTGGTTTGAAGACATCGGTCCAGAGATGCAAATCTTCCTTGACGAAGGGGAAGACTTCAATGCGTTCTACGATCGGACCGGGCTGAAATTCTTCCACGGCAATATCCCCGGAGGTGGCACGGTGTTTTCTGGCGAAAGCCCCGACATCCTCTGTCACGAGATGGGCCACGCCATCCTGGATGCGATCAGGCCGGATTTGTGGAATATCGCCGCCATGGAGGTGGGCGCCTTCCATGAATCGTTCGGGGACATGAGCTCGATCCTGTCGGCATTGCAGTTGCCCCTGATGCGTACTGCCGTCATGTCGGAAACCGGCGGCTACCTCAACCGGAGTTCGCGGCTGTCACGGCTGGCGGAACAACTCGGCCACGCCATACGCGAAATCTCCCCTAACGCTGTAGACCCGGACTGCCTGCGCAATGCGTCGAACCGCTTCATGTACGTGCCTCCGCTATCCCTCCCGTCGTCCGGCCCGGCATCGGCCCTTTCGGCGGAGCCGCACTCCTTCTCGCGCGTCTTCACGGGCGCCTTCCTGGATGCCTTGGCCGGCATGCTGCTGGCGGCTGCCCGTGATCCGGCGGCTCCGACGGAAGACGAGCTACTGAAAGTCAGTGAGCAGATGGGCGACATCCTGGTCGCCGGTGTGCGCAGCGCCGCTGCCGCTTCCGATTTCTACAGCCAAGTGGCCGGCGGCATGGTGCAGGCAGGGGGCCAGATCGATCCCGCATTCTCACGTCCGCTGAAGGCGGCGTTCGTCAAGCGCGGCATCCTGTCCGTGACCTCGGCGGCTTCTGTCCGGACTCTGGTCGAGGCGGCAAAGACCCTGTCGCGCCGGGCGGCGGGAGCAGCGGCGCCGGTTTCCCATGCCCCTACGCATCTCGCCCTCGACGGTAAGCAATACGGACTCGGCGACCAG
The DNA here is from genome assembly GCF_052115005.1 of Massilia sp. 2TAF26. Classification (NCBI taxonomy): domain Bacteria; kingdom Pseudomonadati; phylum Pseudomonadota; class Betaproteobacteria; order Burkholderiales; family Oxalobacteraceae; genus Massilia; species Massilia sp. 2TAF26. Next base: position 22,400 of record NZ_JBFRFV010000006.1, on the reverse strand, counting down.
GCGCTGCTCGTGGAAGCGCCTTCGCAACCGCGCCAATTCGCAGCCCACGCATCCCTCACCGACGTCGTCCCGGTCCAGGTGCCTAGTTCCGAAGTTGCGGCGCGCGGCTTCGTGGAGCAACTATTCAAGCAAGGGCGAGTCGATCTCAGCGGGGCGGTCGGCGACGCCGACCGTATCGATCCCTTGTCGGGATTGAAGACCCACAGGCTGGTGAAAGCCAACGGCGCCTTGCAGCTCAAGCGCGTGTTGTGCGATTGCGGCCTGAAACACGACTGACGGAGGCGCTGACGGAAATGAACGAGCGAGAGCGAAACCCGGGTAACAGCATCGTCCCCGACACCGTGGAGTCGCAGGCCTATGTCCGCGGCATCGTGGAGCGTGGCGAGGCTGCGCTGCCGGACAAGGATGGCAAGCTGCCGCGTGGCGTGACGCACGAGATTATCGGGCGCCACGACGCCAGCGGCTTGCCGATTCTGGTGCGCAGAAAGATGTACTAGCAAGTAGCCCGCGCCGGTGCATGGCCGGCTGGTGCGGGGCGCGGGGCGCGGCGACGCGGCTATTGGAGCGCCGGCGCCCTGCTCCACGCCCTCATCCGCATTGCGGCCCAGGCCGTCAGCATCGCCCCCGCCACCAGTACCAGCCGCGTATCGAACAGCGTCAGCACCGCACCGGCCGCCGCCATCAGGATGTTCGCCAGGCAGAAGGTCGTCGACAGCAGGCCCATCACGGCGCCCTGGCCGTGGCCGCCGAAACGGTCCGCCGCCCACACCTGGATCACCGCGTTGTAGCAGGCATGCGGCAGGCCGAACAGCATGATGCCGGCCAGGCCGATCCACAGCTGGCCGGTGCCCAGCGAGGCGATCGCCAGTGCCACCGCCACCGCCAGGAAGGCGGCGCGGCGCAGGGGATCGTCACGATTTTGCCGTCCGGCAAAAACAGCCGTGAAACTCATCAGCGCGCACATGCCGACGTTCACCAGCGAGATTGCACGGGTATCGTAGCGGCCGACCTCGACCAGCCACAGCGGATAGAACTCGTAGAAGGCGGTCACGCCGCAGGTGTAGGCCAGCTGGACCACGAACAGCATGCGCAGGCCGTCGTGGCGCAGCAGGTTGAAGGCATGCTTTTCACGCGCCACCGCCCACCAGCCGGGACCGTGGGCGCTCGGTTCGCGCTTGAGGCTGATCGCCACCAGCGCCGTCCCCAGCAGCAGCGCGCCGGCGGCGATATAGAAAGGCACGGTGATGCCGAAGGCTATCGTCAGCCCGGCCAGCAAGGGGCCGAACAGCCAGCCCAGGGTGAACGAGCCGTTCAGCCAGGACAGCGCATGGTTGCGCACCGGGCCCTCCAGCCGGTCGGCCAGCATGGCGCGGACGATGGCGCCTTGCCCTTCCAGCAGGCCGGTGCCGAAGCGCGCCAGCAGGAACAGCGGATAGGAACCCATCGCCAGCGCCCAGGCGGTCAGCACATGGCCGACGGCCGCGCCGGCCGCGGTCCACAGCAGCAGCGGACGGCGGCCGAAACGGTCGGACAGCGAGCCCAGCACGGCGGTGCCGATCAGCAGCCCGATCGGATTGACCATCAGGGCGATGGCGAACAGCAGCTTGGGCGGCAGGTTGAGGAAGCTGGTCAGACCGTTGGCGGCGCCCGCAGTTTCCACACCCGCGAAGAGCGGCGGCAGGATCGGGTAAGGCAGCGAAGCGCCGGTCGTCGACAGCAGGCCGAGCAGGCAGGCGGTCGCGATCAGGAGGGCATTTTTCACATCGGGCTCGAGTACGGTAAGGATATCGAGCCTAACATGAGCGAGGCCATGGGCGCATCAGGGGCATCTTTGTTACCGTCGTACCGCGCGCATGCGGGGCCACGAATCAGCTATTGAATCCCCGCCCCTCGGCCGCCAGCCGCTGCAGCAAGGAAGCCGGCTTCCAGGCCTCCCCATGATAAGCCCGCCCATATTTCTCGATCGCGGCAAGCACATTGGCCAAGCCCACGGTATCGGCATGGAACATCGGGCCGCCACGGTAGAGCGGGAAGCCGTAGCCGGTCAGGTAGACCATGTCGATGTCGGAGGCGCGCAGGGCAATACCCTCTTCCAGGATCTTCGCGCCCTCGTTGACCAGGGCGTAGACCAGGCGCTCGACGATTTCCTGGTCGGCGATCTCGCGGCGCTGGATGCCCAGGTCCTTCGAGTGCTGGACGATCATTTCGTCGACCCATTGCGAAGGATGCGGCGTGCGGTCGCCGGCCTGGTAGTCGTACCAGCCGCCGCCCGTCTTCTGGCCGAAGCGGCCCGCTTCGCACAGCAGGTCGGCGGTCTTCGAGTAGGCCACCTCCGGCATCTCGAGCGCGCGGCGCTTGCGGATGGCCCAGCCGATGTCGTTGCCGGCCAGGTCGCCCATGCGGAAAGGGCCCATGGCGAAGCCGAAGCCTTCGATCGCGCGGTCGACCTGTTGCGGCAGCGCGCCCTCGTCGAGCAGGAAGCCGGCCTGGCGGATGTACTGCTCGACCATGCGGTTGCCGATGAAACCGTCGCAGACGCCGCTCACCACGCCGATCTTCTTCAGCTTCTTCGACAGCGCCAGGGCGGTGGCCAGCACATCCTTGCCGGTCTGCGCGCCGCGCACGATCTCGAGCAGCTTCATCACGTTGGCCGGGCTGAAGAAGTGCAGGCCGATCACGTCCTGCGGGCGGGAGGTGAAGGAAGCGATCTTGTTCAGGTCCAGGGTCGAGGTGTTCGACGCCAGGATGGCGCCCGGGCGCATCACCTGGTCGAGCCGGCGGAACACGCTCTCCTTGACGCCCATGTCTTCGAACACCGCTTCGATCACGATGTCGGCCTGGGCGATGTCGGCGTAGTCGAGGCTGCCCTTCACCAGGCCCATCCTCTGCTCGAATTTTTCCGGTGCCAGCTTGCCCTTTTTGACCGTGTTCTCGTAATTCTTGCGGATCGTGGCCAGGCCCTTGTCCAGCGCCTCCTGCTTCGTCTCGAGGATGGTGACGGGGATGCCGGCGTTCGCGAAGTTCATCGCGATGCCGCCGCCCATGGTGCCGGCGCCGATCACGGCGGCCGAGCCGATCTCGCGCACCGGCGTATCGGACGGCACGTCCGGGACCTTGCCGGCAGCGCGCTCGGCAAAGAAGGCGTGGCGCAGGGCCTTCGATTCGACGGTCTGGGTCAGGTGGATGAAGCGCGAGCGCTCGAACTTGCAGCCCTCTTCGAAGGGCATATTCACCGAGGCGGCGATGGTCTCGACACATTCCAGCGGCGCCGGGAAGGCCCCGGCAGCGGCCTTCACCCTGGCGCGGGCGGCATCGAGGAAGCCCTGGGCGTCGGCATGTTCGACCTTGCGCTCGCGGACCTTCGGCAGCGGAGGTGCGCCTGGGCGACGGACCTCAGCCATCTTGTTGGCGAAATCGACGGCGGCGGCCACCAGGTCGGTCCCGGCCGGGAATACCTCGTCGAACAGACTGCCGGCCAGCTTCTCGGACGATACCGGATTGCCGGATACGATCATGTCCAGCGCGGCCTCCAGGCCGATCACACGCGGCAGGCGCTGGGTGCCGCCGGCGCCCGGCAGCAGGCCGAGCTTCACTTCCGGCAGCGCGATCTGGGCGCCCGGCAGGGCCACGCGATAGTTGCAGCCCAGCGCCAGCTCCAGGCCGCCGCCCATGCAGACGCTGTGGATGGCAGCGACCACCGGCTTGCTTGAACCTTCCGCGGTGCGGATCAGGGTGTGCAGGGTCGGTTCGGTCAGGGCCTTGGGCGAATTGAATTCGCGGATGTCGGCGCCGCCCGAGAAGGCCTTGCCGGCGCCGGTGATCACGATCGCCTTGACCATGGGATCGGCTTCCGCGAGCTGCAGCGCCTCCACGGCGGCGGTGCGCGTCGCCAGCCCAAGACCGTTGACCGGCGGGTTGTTCAGCGTAATGACGGCGACGTTGTTCTGGACCTGGTAATCGGCGCTCATGGGGTCTCCCTTGGGTGGATTTTCGTATGTTGAAACTGCAACAGGCACTATAAGCGATAAAAGTACGGTCGTGTTATTCCGCAGCTGCGGTCGCGTACAGCCTGTACGCCACGCCGTGGCCTGCCAGCTCCAGCGGGCGTTCGTAGACCAGTCCCAGCTTTTCCAGCACGCGGCCGGACGCCGCATTCTCCGGATGCACCATGCCGACGATGCGCTTGACGCCGTGCTCGCGAACGCCCTGCACCATCAGCACGCGCGCGCTCTCGGTCGCGTAGCCCTTGCCCCAGCAATCCGGCAGGAAGCGGTAGCCGACGTCGACTTCATCGAGATCTTCCAGGTATTTCAGGCCGCTGAAGCCGACCAGGCGTGCGCTGCTCTTTTCGACCACCGCCATGCGGCCGTAGCCGTGCACCGCATAGTCGCGCAGCGGCCGGGTGCGCAGGATCTCGCGCGCTTCGTCGACCGTGGAGACCGGGGTGTCGCCGGTGTAGCGGATGATCTCCGGCAGCGTGATCAGGGGCAGCCAGGCTTCGGCATCGTCGAGGGTGAAGGGGCGCAGTATTAGGCGTTCGGTTTCCATCGGTTCTTTCCGGTTCTCAGTTAGTGGACGAATGCTGGCTTGCTGCTTCGTTCTGGGCCATCTGGTGCGCGGTCAGGGCACGGATGATGGCGCCCGGCGCTTCAAGGTCCTGGCTGACCAGGCCGCGCATTTCCTCGGTGGCCAGGCCGGCCAACGCGGCATCGACCAGCGCCCGGGCCTCGGCGTCGCGGCCGCGGCCATGCAGGATCGCGGCGCGCAGCCGCAGGTCTTTCGCAAAGTTGAACAGCTCCGCGATGAGCCTCGGCGCAGCGTGCGTAGGCGTGAACAAGCGCTGGCCGCCGACCGTTTCGTTCAAGTAGGGCAGGAAACCCATCGGATCCGGCAGGAAGCGCTCGCCGAGGACAAAATCACCCGCCTCCACCACCGCCGGCAAGGCCATGAACGCCTCCCGCCGCGCATGCTCGGGCATCAGCGCATCGAACTGTACGAACAGTTCGTAGGTCTCGCGCGAATCCTCGAGGATGTCGCCGATCTGCGCGACCAGCCCGAAGCGCGTAGGCTGCGGCGAGTACTCGGCATGGCGGACACCGTAGAAGACGTCGCCGGCGAGCAGGCGGCGGCCCTGCTCGTCGCGCAGCCGGCTCAAGGCATCGCGCGCCGGCGGGTAGACCTCGATCAGGAATATCCACTCGAGCAGGTCGAGATGACCCACGTACTCGTCCTGCCCGTCCGCCATCACCAGCGCGTAAACGTCGAGCAGGTAGCGCAAGGCATCCTCGTACCTGCCATCTTCCCGCGCCAGCATCGCTTCATGATGCGCTCCCTGGACCTTGCCGTCCTTATCCGTTCGGATCACGATAATTCACTCCTCGGCGATATGGATCTTTGCCTTCACATGCTTCAGGCTGGCCACGATGGTAAAGGTCATGATCACCAGCAGCGACCACGAACTCCATTTGCTGATGTGGACCACCGACCAGGCGCCCAGCTGGTTCGGATAGCGCCACACGCCCCAGAAGGTGCCGATGTTCTCGGCCATCCAGATGAAGAAGCCGGTCAGCACGAAGCCCAGCATCAGCGGCATGCGGCGGTCGCGGTCGAGGGGCCGGAACACCACCGTGGTGCGCGAATACAGGCCGAGGGCGCAGGCGGCCAGGTACCATCGGTAGTCGCCGATATAGTGGTGGGTGAAGAAGTTCACATAGATCAGGATCGCAATCGTGGTCGCCATCCAGTAAGGCGGATGGTGGCGGATGCGCAGGTCGAGCAGGCGCCAGGCCTGCACGATATAGCTGCCGACCGCCGCGTACATGAAGCCCGAGAACAGCGGCACGCCGAAGATCTTGGTATAGCCGAAGTCCGGATAGCTCCAGGACTGGACGCTGCCCGACACCTTGAAGGCTTCCAGCGCGAAGCCGACCACGTGGAACAGGCAGACCGCCTTCAGCTCGTCCCAGGTCTCCAGCCTGACCTTCACCATCCACAGCTGAATCGCGATCGCCACCACCAATAGCAGGTCGTAGCGCGGGACTCCCCAAAGGCCGGCGCGCGGCATCAGGAAGATCGCGGCGAAGAACAGGCCGACGAACAGGCAGGCGCGCGCCTCCTTGACGCCGAAGTACAGGAACTCCACGAGGCCGCGGCGCAGGCCGGCCAGCGGCCGCGGGCGGTCGTCCATCAGGAAGCTGTCGATGGCGGATAGCATGCCGGTTCGATCAGGATGGCCGGGCGCTGTCGCGCTCGCGTTTCAGGTAGTGCGATGGCGGCTGGCCGACCAGCTTGCGGAAATCCGAGCTGAAATGGGCCTGGTCGAAGTAGCCGAGTTCCTGGGCCAGGGCGGCCAGGTCGGTCTCGCCGCCGGCCAGCCGGTCGGCCGCTTCGTGCAGGCGGAAGCGCCGGATGGTCCACTTCGGGCTCACGCCCACGTAGTCGCTGAACAGCTGCTGCAGGCTGCGCACGCTCGATCCGGCGGCCTCGGCCAGCTGCTCGACCTGGGTCAGGCCGGGCGTGGTCTCGGCCACCCGCAGGATGGCGGCGATGCGCTCGACCTGGGGATCGGGCGCCGGCAGCAGCGGGGCCAGCAAGCGGGCGCAGGCGGCGACCATGCCGGCGTCGTCCGGGCAGTCCAGCACGGCGTCCCGGGTGCCGGCTTCATCCCAGGGGAAGACCGCGGACAGGGCCAGCACCTGGTCGGTAATGGTATGCAGGGGCTGGCCGAGCAGTGCGCGGAAGGCGCCGGGCCGGAAGCGCAGGCCGCAAACCTTGCCCGCGCCTTTCAGCTCGTAGTCGAAGGCGCCGGTCGGCACGCCCCAGATACCGCTGCGGACGCGGTCGAACACCAGGTGCACGCAGGGATACGGGAGGGTGCGCTGGACGTAAGGCGGCTGGTCGCCGAGGTCCCATTCGACGATCCAGAAATGGTCGAGAAACGGCGCCAGCCCGGGCGCGGGCAGATAGCGCTCCATGCGGAACATCTTGCGCGCCTGGGCGGGCGCGACCACGCCTTTCGGGCGGTCCTGGACGGTTGCGAGCGGTGTCATCGGGTGCCATTCATGGGATCGTCTGCCGGGATTCTAGCATTCGCGTTTTTACAAGACGGCAATTCTATGCGAGCCTATCCTGAGCGTCCTTACTCACCACGAGGACGCCATGAACCGCAGCATCACCCTGTTCCACGCCCCGCATTCGCGCTCCGGCGCCGTCCGCATCCTGCTCGAGGAGCTGGGCGCACCCTACACGCTGGAAACCGTGAACCTGAAGACCAACGAGACCCACACGCCGCGCTACCTGGCCATCAACCCGATGGGCAAGGTGCCGGCCCTGCGCGTCGCGCAGGGACAGGACGAAGTGCAGGTGACCGAGCAGGCCGCCATCATGATCTACCTGGCGGACCTGTTCCCGCAGGCCGGCCTGGCGCCGGCCGTCGACGAACTGCAGCGCGGCGCCTGGCTGCGCTGGATGGCCTTCTACGGCTCCTGTTTCGAACCCGCGGTGGTCGACCGCGCGATGAAGCGCGAACCGGTGCCGTCCTCGACCTGCCCTTACGGCGACTACGACACCATGCTGTCCACGCTCACCCGACAGCTGCGCGCCGGCCCCTGGCTGCTGGGCGAGCGCTTCTCGGCGGCCGACATCCTGTGGGGCTATGCCCTGGCCTGGACCTCGGCCTTCCAGCTGGTGCCGGCGCTGCCCGAGATCGTCGACTACGTCGCCCGCTTCAATGCGCGGCCCTGCGCGCAGCGGGTCATCGACATGGATGCCGGGCTGGCGGCGGCGCAGGCCGCCTGAGTCTCAGGCCGCCGCCGGCGCCGCCGCTTCCTTGCTGCGAGCCGGCGCCTGGCGCGCGGCGCGCGGCTGCAGCACCATCAGCGACAGCAGCGCCGGAAGGCCCAGCAGCAGGCAGGCCAGGCACCAGGCCAGGCGGGGCCGAGGTCCGAGCGCGGCGCGGCGCGTCCACCAGAGGGCGCCCAGGGCGGACAGCAGCGCCAGCACGCCGGCCGCCGTCCAGGCCACGGCCGGCCGCTCGAGCAGCAGCGGCGCGAAGCGGCTGGCGCCGTAGTCCGGCACCGCACCCTTGTCGATCAGCAGGTCCGGCAGGCTCACCACCGCCTGCAGCAGCGGCGAGATCCACCAGTCCTTGTGCTCGAACAGTGCCGGGAAGTCATGGGCCAGCTCGCGCCGCGCGACTTCCGTTACCCGGCCGCCCGCATCCACCAGATAGGTGACCTGGGGAGCGGCGTCGACGCCATGGTTGCGCCGCTCGCCGGCGATGACGCTGACCAGGGTGCCGTCCGCCACCGGGGCCGCGTCGACCCGCTCGATGTCGCCGAAGGGCACAGGCAGCGGGACGACCGCGACCGGGGCCGGCTGGCCGCCGCTGTCCTGCAACAGCAGCACGCGGCGGTTGGTCAGCACGGCGGTGCGTCGGCCCAGCACGGCGACGCCGGCGCCCAGTTGCTCGGCGCCTTCGACGTGCATCCGGTGCCGCAGGCCCAGCGTGCCCTTGCGGATTTCATACAGATCGTGAGCATTGACCAGGTAGCCGTTGCGCTGGTTGTCCCCGATCAGCACCGGCTGCGAATCGAAAGGGGTGACGTCGCCGATGCCGCCGGCGCCATACGAGCCGGCAGGCGTACCGAGGCGCAGGTGGTGGCCGCGGTAGATCATGCGGTCGTGGCTGAAGGTCCAGGCATGCTGGCGATCGTCGCGGAATTCCGGCCGGCCGCGGTTCGAGACGAGATTTCGCGCCGCATACTCGCGCACCTCCGGGCCGACCCTGGCGGCCTCGCCCGCGGCCAGGCCTGCCCGCCAGCCGGCCGCGCGCGGGTCGGCCGCGCCTGCCAGCCCCGCCTGCACGGCCTCGCGCGGCGTAAAGCGCTGCGCCTCCACCAGGCCGCCGGCCAGCGCCTGCCCGCCCGACAATGGATGCACGCCCGCCATCATCTGGCCGACCTGGAACAGCATCGAACCGCCCCACAGCAGGGCAATATAGAAGCTCAGCTGCAGCGGCACCGCCGAAGCGACGGTGGCGACCGCATCGTCGCCGGTATAGCGGTTCGGCCGGAACACGGTATAGACCAGGAACAGCAGCACCGCATCGCAGGCCAGCGCCAGCGCCAGGACGGTCGCGTAGCCGGCCAGGTGCACGGTGAGCAGGATGGGCAGCACCAGGATCACGAAGGCCCAGCGGCTGCGGTGCAGCATGATGTAGGCGCCGGCCAGCCAGGCGGATACCGTCGACAGGACCAGGTAGATCACGCCGGCATAATGGCGGACGTCGACCACCCGCTGGGTAAGCCGTTCCTGCAGACCCAGCACGATGAAGAGGGGCAGCGCCACCGCCAGCGCGATCAGCAGCACGGAGGCGAGTGCGATGCCCGCCAGGATGCGGCCGCGGTGCAGCGGCCGGTGCTGCAGCCAGATCCAGCGGCTCGGCTGGCGGTAGCTGCCGAACTGGTAGAGGCCGAAGCCCAGTCCGGACAGCGCATACAGCAGGAGCACCATGGCATGCAGCTCTTTCATGCCGTTGGCGATGTCGACGGGCTGGTTCAGCACCGTGACCAGCACCAGGCTGGCGGCAAAGTAGATGGCGGCGGCATTCCGGAAGCGCCGCAGCTCGGACAAGAACAGTTCGATCATTTGCTGTATTCCTTAACCTTAAGCGGCGCGGCGGGCGCCGGCATGTCCATGGGAGAGGAAGGCGTTGACGGCGCGGTCCAGGCCCAGCGCCATGGCCTGCACGCGGCGCGCGCCCAGCAGCTTGAGGCGGGCCTCGAAAGCGGCGCCGTCCTGCTGGTCGAAAGTGACGATGTGGGTCAGGCCGTCGAGCTGCTGCACCTGCAGCACGCCCGGCATCTCGCGCACCTCGGGCGCCTTGAAGGGGAACTCCGCCACCCACAGCTGCACCCGTTCGCAGAAGTCGTCCGGCCCGCTCATGGTGCGCAGGCTGCCGCGTTCGAGGATCACCAGGTTGTCGGCCACGCGTTCGATCTCGTCCATCTGGTGCGAGCAGTAGACGATGGTCGAGCCGTCGTCGATGCTGGTCTGGAGCATCGCGTCCAGGAAGGCGCGCTTGGCGACCACGTCCAGGCCCAGGGTCGGCTCGTCGAGGATCAGCAGTTCCGGGCCCTGGGCCAGCGCCAGCGCCAGGTTCAGGCCGGCGCGTTCGCCGCGCGAGAGTTCGCCGACCCGCTGCGCGGGCAGCACATTGAAGTGGGACAGCACCTCGTCGAAGCGCGCGCCGTTCCAGCGCTGCCGCCCGTCCTGTTCGTAGTGGCGCTGCTGCATGCGCATCAGGTCGCGCACCCGCATCCAGCCGGGCAGCGTGTGCTCTTCGTTAACGAAGCCGATGCGGCCGCGCAGTTCCGGCGTGAGCCGGCCGCAGTCGTGGCCCAGCACGCGCGCCGAACCGGAAGTCAGGGGTTCGAAGCCCAGCAGCACGCGGAACAGCGAGGATTTGCCGGCCCCGTTGGCGCCGACGAAGGCATGGATGCCGCCGCGCGGCAGGCGCAGGCTGAGCCGGTCCAGCGCCAGCTTGCCCCTGTATTGCAGGCACAGGTCTTCGGTGTCGATGACGAATTCGCTTGGATGGTCGTTCATGCCGATTTCTTGTTTTCGTATTGAGAAAGCTCGCCCGCCACGCGGTCGAGGATGGTGTCGGCCGGATAGTCGAGGCCGATGACGTCGCCGACGAAACGGTCGACCGCCTCGTCGAGGCGGCGTGCACGCTCGGCGTCCGACAGGCGCTGGCGCTGCTCGGCCACGTAAAGCCCCAGGCCGGCGCGCGACAGCAGCCAGCCCTCGGCCGTCAGCTCGGCATAGGCCTTGGCCACCGTGTTCGGGTTGATGGAGAGCTGCTGGGCCAGGCCGCGCACGCTGGGCAGGGCGTCGCCGGGAAGCAGCTCGCCGCCGGCCACCAGGCGTTTGATGCCGTCGGTGATCTGGCGGATGATGGGCCGCGGATCGCCGGTGACGATCTGCAGCATCAGGGGAGCACGCCGATTCATAGGAGCCTCACTGTACTAGGACAGATAGTACAGTAGCACCGGCTCAAGCTGTGGTCAAGCAGGAAAGAATGGAGGACAATGCGGCGTCCCGAATGCCTTACCGAAGCCCAACGATGTTCAAACAGCTGAAACAACTCTTCGCACCGCGCCAGGCCGCCGCCATCCAGGACGAGCTGCTGGTCAATGCCTACTGCACCCTGAACGAGGTGCCGCCGCCTCCCTTCCCGCACCGCCTGCACGGACGACGCGACAGCGGCGATCCGGAGCTGCGCAGCGAACTCGGCGGCTTCCTGCACTACCTGCAGTCGCTGGGCGGCGGCAAGATGAGCAGCATCCGCTACCACGTCATGCGCCATATCCAGCGCACCCGCCACCAGCTCAGCTTCGGCGTCGTGCGCACCGATGCCGCCGCCATCGCCGCCCTCGCCGACTGGGCGCTGGCCGCCAACGCGCTGCTGCAACTGCCGGACGGCCAGCCGCGCGACCCGCATCTGAAGGTGCTGGTGTCGAGCAAGGACGGCGCCGCCGAAGCGGATGCCCTCGTGCCCTACCCGGCCGCCGCAGCGCGGCGCAAGGCCGCCACCGAAGCCCTGCTGTCCGCCCGCGGCCTGCAGCCCTCGCCCCACCTGCCGCCGCTGGTCGCCGAACCGGAATTGCGCCTGCGCGGGATACCGGAAGCCGGACGCCGCGCCGTCGCCCTGCTGGCGGTGGCGCTCAGGGCGGAATCGCTGGCGAGCGGGAATCCGCTGCCGGCGGAGGAACTGGAGCGCAAGCTGCCGGGCCTGAGCCAGGTTCTCAGCCCCGACGAAGCCGCCTTCATGGCCGTCGAACAGCCGGATGCCGCCGATCTGGCCCGGTTCTCATGGCGCTACGAGAGCCTGAAGACCCTGGAATGGGCGCTGGGCCTGGGCGACCTGCCCTGGCCGGACCAGCCCTGCGACGCCGCGCTGACCGCGCGCACCCTGCTGGAACGCCTCGAGGACGTCGCCGGCGACAAGCTCACGCTGCGCCCGCCGGCCGGGATCCTGGATGCCCTCGACCTGCACTACCGCCTGCACTGGCTGGTGCGCCAGGCCAGGAAGGAAGGCAAGCCGCTGCCGGAAGGCGTCGATCCGGGCGTGGTCTCGGAACGCCACCACAGCCTCAACTGGCTCACCTGCTTCGAAGACGCCGGCTGGGACGACACCGATACGCCCACCTGAATCCCGGTTGGTTCAGGTCCCGGGCAGGCGGTGGTCCCGGTACAGCTCGCGCAGGCGGTTCTTCTGGATCTTGCCGGTGCCGCCCAGCGGCAGGCTGTCGGTGAACACCACGTCGTCCGGCATCCAGAACTTCGCGATCTTCCCCTCGAAGAAGCCGAGCAGCTCTTCCCGCGTCAGCTCCGCGCCGGGCCGGCGCACCACCACCAGCAGCGGCCGCTCGTCCCACTTCGGATGATGGACCCCGATGCAGGCCGCCTGCATCACGGCCGGATGGGCCATCGCGATGTTCTCCAGGTCGATCGACCCGATCCACTCGCCGCCGGACTTGATCACGTCCTTGCTGCGGTCGGTGATCTGCATGAAGCCGTCCGGGTCGATAGTGGCGACGTCGCCGGTCGGGAACCAACCGTCCTGCAGCACGTCGCCGCCTTCGTCGCGGAAGTAGCTGGCGACGATCCACGGCCCCTTCACCAGCAGGTGGCCGAAGCGCACGCCATCCCAGGGCAGCTCGACGCCGTCGTCGTCGACAATCTTCATGTCGACGCCATAGATCGCGTGACCCTGCTTCTGCAGGATTTTGCGCTGTTCCTCCTTCGGCAGCGCGAGGTGCTTGACCAGCAGTCCGCCGGTGGTGCCGAGCGGGGACATCTCCGTCATGCCCCAGCCGTGGATGACCTGCACGTCGAAGCGGTCGATCAGGGTATTCATCATCGCCGGCGGGCAGGCCGAGCCGCCGATCACGGTGCGGCGGAAGGTCGAGAACCGCAGCCCGTTCTGCAGCGCGTAGTTGATCAGGCCCAGCCACACGGTCGGCACGCCGGCCGAGAAGGTCACGCCCTCCCGCTCGAACAGGTCGTACAGCGACTTGCCGTCCAGCTGGGCGCCGGGGAAGACCAACTTCGCGCCCGACAGCAGCACCGAGTATGGCAAGCCCCAGGCGTTCACATGGAACATCGGCACCACCGGCAGCACGGTGTCGCGGGCCGATACGTTCAGCACGTTCGGCATCGCCGATGCGTAGGCATGCAGCACGGTCGAGCGGTGCGAGTACAGCGCGCCCTTCGGATTGCCGGTCGTGCCCGAGGTGTAGCACAGGGCGGCGGCGGCGTTTTCGTCGAACAGGGGCCAGCTGTAGTCGCTTGACGCGGCCTCGATCAGTTCCTCGTAGCAGAGCAGGTTCGGGATGCGCGTTTCAAGCGGCATGTGGGCGCGATCGCTCATCAGCACGAAGGCTTTCACGCTCGCGCAGTGCGGCGCGATCGCCTCGACCAGCGGCAGGAAAGTCAGGTCGAAGAACAGCAGCTGGTCTTCCGCATGGTTGACGATATACGCGATCTGCTCCGGATGCAGGCGCGGATTGATGGTGTGCAGGACCGCGCCGGTACCCGACACCGCGTAATAGAGTTCGAGGTGGCGGTAGCCGTTCCAGGCCAGGGTGCCGACCCGCTCGCCCATCGCGATGCCGCGCTCCACCAGCGCCCGCGCCAGGCGGCGGGCCCGCAGTTCGCAGTCGCGGTAGCTGTAGCGGTGCAGGTCCGTGAGGTCGGGCTCGACGCGCCGCGAGACGATTTCGCTGCCGCCGTAGTGCCGCGCGGCGAACTGGATGATGCTGGAAATCGAGAGCGGCTGGCTCATCATCTGCCCCGTGACGGGGCTCTGTGGATAGGACTGCATCGGGCCTCCTGTGGTCGTTGCGGCCGAGTGTGGGACGGCCTTGCGGAAAGCGTCAACGGTTTTCGATGCTGCGACGCATCAGAGCGGCTGGGTCGACCCCTTACTGAATGTAAGGCGGGTGGGCTGCACACAAGCGTGCCCTGTCATCCCGCCGTCTGGGTTAGAATCCCGGCAACACGACCTGAACGCCCGACCAAGAAGGAAACGCCATTACCGCTGACGACCTGCCATTTGACAATTCCTTTGCTGAATTGCCGCCCGCGTTCTACACGCGGCTGATGCCGACGCCCCTGCCTGCGCCCTATTTCGTTGCGGCCAGCAGCAGGGCCGCGGCGCTGGCCGGGCTCGACCCGGCGCTTCTCGCCCAGGAAGATTTCGTCGCGGTCTTCAGCGGCAACCACGTACCGCCGCGTTCCCAGCCGCTGTCCGCCGTCTACTCCGGCCACCAGTTCGGCCACTGGGCCGGGCAACTGGGCGACGGCCGCGCCATCCTGCTGGGCCAGCTTAACGGCCCCGCAGGTCCGATGGAACTGCAACTGAAGGGTGCCGGCCTGACGCCCTACTCGCGCATGGGCGACGGCCGCGCCGTGCTGCGTTCCTCGATCCGCGAATTCCTCTGCTCGGAAGCCATGGCCGCCCTCGGCATCCCGACCACGCGCGCCCTGATGCTGACCGGTTCGCACCAGCAGGTGGTGCGCGAAACCATCGAGACCGCCGCCGTCGCCACCCGCATGGCGCCGAGCTTCGTGCGTTTCGGCTCCTTCGAGCACTGGCACTACCGCGGCAAGCAGGAAGAGCTGCGCATCCTGGCCGACTACGTGATCCGCGACTTCTATCCGGAACTGCAGAACACGGAGAACCCCTATCTGGAATTGCTGGCCGAAGTCACGCGCCGCACCGCGCGCATGATCGCGCACTGGCAGGCGGTCGGCTTCATGCATGGGGTCATGAACACGGACAATATGTCCATCCTCGGCATCACCCTGGATTACGGCCCCTTCGGCTTCATGGAAGCCTTCGACGTCGACCACATCTGCAACCACACCGACCAGGGCGGCCGCTATTCCTACTCGAACCAGGTGCCGGTCGGCCACTGGAACTGCTATGCACTGGCGAATGCCCTGCTGCCGCTGATCCAGGACAAGGAGGCCGCCGAGGCCGCGCTGGACGTCTATGTCGACGCCTATGGCGACAAGTTCGACGAACTGGTGCACGCGAAACTGGGCCTGGTCACGACGCAGGAAAATGACATGCGGGTAGCCGACCGCGCCCTGGCCGATGCGATGTTCAAGCTGATGCACGAGAACCGCGTCGACTTCACCTTGTTCTTCCGCCGCCTGGGCGAGCTGCGTGTCGACGTGCTCGACGGCGACCGCGCCGAGGCTGATGCGCCGCTGCGCGACCTCTTCCTCGACCGTCCCGGCTTCGATGCCTGGGCGGTGGACTACCGCGCCCGCCTGCGCCAGGAAGCCAGCGTCGATGCCGTGCGCCGCGAGGCCATGCAGCGCGTCAATCCCAAATACATCCTGCGCAACTATCTGGCCCAGACCGCGATCGAAAAGGCGCAGAATGGCGATTTTTCCGAAGTCCGCAAGCTGCTCGCCGTGCTGGAACATCCCTTCGACGAGCAGCCGGAGAGCGAACACTATGCGGCCCTGCCGCCGGACTGGGCATCCCACCTCGAGGTGAGCTGCTCCTCCTGACCCAATCATCAAGCATCAAGCATCAAGACAATCATCATGACCGAAAAACTGACCAAGACCGACGCCGAGTGGCGCGCCCAGCTCGACCCGATGGAATACCAGGTGACCCGCCACGCGGCCACCGAGCGCGCCTTCACCGGCAAATACTGGGACCACCACGAACACGGCATCTACCACTGCGTCTGCTGCAATACCCCGCTGTTCGAGTCCGACGCCAAGTTCGAGTCCGGCTGCGGCTGGCCCAGCTACTTCCGCGCCATCGACCCGGACAAGGTGATCGAGAAGGTCGACCGCAGCCATGGCATGGTGCGCACGGAGATCATCTGCGCCGTCTGCGACGCCCACCTGGGCCACGTGTTCGAAGACGGTCCGCCGCCGACCGGCCTGCGCTACTGCATCAATTCGGCCGCACTGCGCTTCGAAGCGGCATAATCACGGTTTTCACACTAGGTACGCGCACACGCATGAAATTCCTGTTCGACCTGTTCCCGGTCATTCTCTTCTTCGTCGTCTTCAAGTTCGCCGACGGCCACCAGGAGGCGGCCCACGCCCTGGCGGTCCAGTACATGGGCGGCCTGATCGCCGGCGGCAACGTCACCCCGGCGCAGTCGCCGATCATGCTGGCCACCGCGGTCGGCATCGTCGCCACCGTGCTGCAGATCCTGTATCTGCTGGCGCGCGGCCGCAAGGTCGACGGCATGCTGTGGCTGTCGCTGGGCGTGATCGCCGTGACCGGCGGCGCCACCATCTACTTCCACGACGAGAACTTCATCAAGTGGAAGCCGACAATACTGTACTGGGTGTTCGCCCTGGCCCTGTTCGTGGCCCAGGTCGGGTTCCGCAACAACCTGGTGCGCAAGGTGATGGAAGCGCAAATCAAGCTGCCCGAACCCGTGTGGGCCAAGGTCGGCTATGCCTGGATGACCTTCTTCGCACTGGTGGGCGTGCTGAACCTGGTCATGGCCTTCATCGTCTTCAAGGACAATACCGGCGCCTGGGTCAGCTTCAAGCTGTTCGGCGTGACCGGCATCTTCTTCGCCTTCATCGTCATCCAGACCCTGATGCTGTCGAAGCACATTCAGGAACAGGAGGACGCATGAACATTCCAAGCGCAAGCAACGAGCGCGTCGAGCGCATCCGCTCCCTGCTGCAGGCCGCCCTGCAGCCTTCCCAGCTCGAGGTCGGCGACGATTCGCACCTGCACGCCGGCCATGCCGGCGCGGCCTCCGGCGGGGGCCATTACAGCGTCCGAATCGTTTCCGATCGCTTCGAGGGCCAGAGGCTCGTCATGCGCCATCGGCTGGTGTATGATGCCGTGCAAGGCATGATGCATACCGACATTCACGCACTGGCGATCACCGCCCTTGCACCATCGGAATTGTCGATAGCCTGAGCCTTCAGGAAGTCTTAAGTAATCTGTTCGAAAATCTGCTACGTATTACAAGAACTAATCCAATCTCGTCCAAGCAACCCCCTCACAGGAACCACCATGACTTTTAAGCCAGCACGGCTGCTGTTAGCCCTGATCGCTATCGCCGCATCGTTTGCCACCTCGCCCTCGTTCGCCCAGAACCTCGCCGTCGTCAACGGCAAGGCGATCCCGTCCTCGCGCGCCGACCAGATGGTCAAGCAGGTCGTCGCCCAGGGCCAGGCAACCGATTCGCCGCAACTGCGTGAAGCGATCAAGAAGGACCTGATCGCCCGCGAGGTGATGATGCAGGAAGCGATCAAGCAGGGCTACGACAAGAACGCAGATGTGAAGCAGGCGCTGGAGAACGCCCGCCAGACCATCGTGATCACCGCCCTGGCACGCGACTACATCGCCAAGCATCCGGTTACCGACGCCGAGATCAAGGCAGAGTACGACCGCTTCACCAAACAGACCGGCGACAAGGAATACCACGTGCGCCACATCCTGGTGGACAACGAAGCCGACGCCAACGCCATCATCGCCAAGCTGAAGAGCGGCGCCAAGTTCGAAGACCTGGCCAAGCAGTCGAAAGACACCGGCACCGCCAACAACGGCGGCGACCTGGATTGGGCCAGCCCGTCCTCCTTCCCGCCTGAATTCGCCGCCGGCTTCACCGGCCTGAGCAAAGGCCAGATCACCGAGAAGCCGGTCAAGACCCAGGTCGGCTACCACGTGATCAAGCTGGACGACGTCCGCCCGGCCAAGCTGCCGAGCCTGGATGAAGTCAAGCCGCAGATCGCCGACGCCCTGACCCAGCAGAAGCTGGCCTCGTACCAAGAGGAAATGGTCAAAAAGGCAAAGGTGCAGTAAGATGTAGCATCACCGGCGGCCCCCGTGCCGCCGGTTTTCGTCGCCTCGCGACTTTTCGTATTTGAATAGGATCGAATAAATGATTGTCAAGCCAGCCCGCCTGTTGTTAGCCATGACCGCGATGGTA
The DNA here is from genome assembly GCF_052115005.1 of Massilia sp. 2TAF26. Taxonomy (NCBI): domain Bacteria; kingdom Pseudomonadati; phylum Pseudomonadota; class Betaproteobacteria; order Burkholderiales; family Oxalobacteraceae; genus Massilia; species Massilia sp. 2TAF26. The sequence goes on along the minus strand of NZ_JBFRFV010000006.1, from coordinate 4,398 downwards.
GTCCTGCCGTCGTTCGCACAAAACGTCGCGACCGTCAATGGCAAGCCCATCCCCGCGGCCAAGGTCGACCAGGTCGTCAAGCAAGTTGTTGCCCAGGGCAAGGCCACCGATTCGCCGCAACTGCGCGAGGCGATCAAGCGCGACCTGATCGGCCGCGAAGTCCTGATCCAGGAAGCCGACAAGCAAGGCATCGGCACCCGTCCGGAAGTCAAGAACCAGATCGAGAATGCCCGCCAGAGCATCATCATCAATGCGATGCTGGCCGACTACATCAAGAAGCATCCGGTCACCGACGCCGAAATCAAGGCGGAGTACGACAAGTTCAAGGGCCAGGTCGGCGACAAGGAATACCACGCCCGCCACATCCTGGTCGGCACCGAAGACGAAGCCAAGGCCATCATCGCCAAGCTGAAGGGCGGCGCCAAGTTCGAAGACCTGGCCAAGCAGTCGAAGGATCCGGGTTCGGCACAGAACGGCGGCGACCTGGACTGGGCAAGCCCGGCCAACTTCGTGCCTGAGTTCTCGAAGGCCATGACCTCGCTGGGCAAGGGCCAGATCACCGAAACCCCGGTCAAGACCCAGTTCGGCTACCACGTCATCAAGCTGGAAGACACCCGCGCGGCCAAGATCCCGCCGCTGGAAGAAGTCAAGCAGCAGGTCGGAGAACAGCTGCAGCAGCGTAAGCTGGCAGCCTTCCGCGAAGAGCTGATGAAGAAAGCCAAGATCCAGTAATCGGGTCTTGCGACCGAAAAAGCGCTCCGGACCGGAGCGCTTTTTTTTGACCGAAGCTTTTTCCCACCGCCTAACCCTCGGGCCACCATGCACGCTCACCGCGGCCGCTCGCTGCCGCTCCGCCACCTGCTGATCCTCCTGACCGCGATCGGGCTGCTGCCCCTCGCGCTGCTCGGCATCTGGAGCATCCACGTGGCCAGCGAATACCGCCAGCGCGAGCAGGAGCGTGCGATGCTGGACCTGTCCCGCGCCCTGTCCAGCGCCGTCGACGCCGAACTCGATTCGACCGTCGCCTCGCTGTCGACCCTGGCCCGCGTCCCGGCCCTGATGGAGGGCGACCTGCGCGGCTTCTATGAGGTGGCGCGCGCGTATGCCCAGTCCCAGCCGGAGTGGCTGGGTGTCTTCCTGGCCGACGACACGGGCCAAACCATATTCCGTACCACCATGCCCTTCGGCTCGCCGGCCGGCGAAGCCGCCGATCCGCGCAGCCTGCGCCTGGCACTCAGCCTACACCGCCCCGTGGTCGGCGGCATCGTGCGCGGCAAGGGCGGCCGCGCCGCCGTCCCGGTGCGGATCCCCGTCAGCGACAACCGCGGCCACGGCTATGTGCTGAGCGCCGTGATCCGCCCGGACCGCATCGTGCACGTGTTCGAGCGCCAGCGCGCGCCCTCGGATTCCGTGATCGGCGCGATCGACGCCTACGGCCGCATCGTGGCCCGCTCCAGGAACCAGGACCTGTTCGTCACCCAGCAGATCACGCCCGGCCTGCAGGACCTGATGCGCCGGCAGGGCCCGGAAGGCGCCGGCGCCACCCACACCAAGGAAGGCGACCCCGTCACCACCGCCTACAGCAGCCTGTCGCGCTACGGCTGGACCGTGGTGGTCAACAGCCCGGCCGCCGGCCCGCGTACCGCCTTCCTGCAAGGCATGGGCACCTACGCGGCCGGCGTCGGCATCTCACTGGCGATCTGCATCGCCCTCGCCTATTGGCTGTCATGGCGCATCGTCGCCGCTTTCAATCATTTGCGCCGGGCCGCGGCTGCGGTCGGCGCCGGACGTCCCTTCAGCGTACCGCATTCGCGCATCCGCGAACTGGGCCGCATGGGCCGCGCTCTCGAAGCCGCAGGACACCAGCGCGCCCGCCACGAACTCGAGCGCTCGCGCCTGCTGGCCTCGCTCGAAGACGCGCTCGAGCAGGCGCGCCGCGCCGGCCAGGCCAAGGACGAATTCCTGGCCGTGCTGGGCCACGAGCTGCGCAATCCGCTCAGCCCCATCGTCGCCTCGCTCGACCTGATGGACATGCGCGACGAACCCGGTGCGCGGCGCGAGCGCGCCATCATGCGGCGCCAGCTCACTCATCTGAAGCGCCTGGTCGACGATCTGCTCGACGTCTCGCGCATCGCTTCCGGCAAGCTGAACCTGCACCTGCGCCCGCTCGACCTGGCCGATACCGTGCGCCACACGGTCGCCGCCCTGCCCGGCCTCGCCATCACCCTCGAGGCGCCGGACACGCTCTGGATCGAAGGCGACGACAGCCGCCTGGTGCAGGTCCTGAACAACCTGCTGTCCAACGCGGCCCGCTTCGGCAGCACCGCCACCCAGGTCAGCCTGGTGGCCGACCACGACGCCGGCCACGCCCGCCTTCGAGTCGAGGACAACGGCATCGGCATGGACGCCAGCCTGCTGTCGCGCGTCTTCGAGCCCTTCTACCAGGCGCCCCAGCCGCTGGCGCGCCATACCGGTGGTCTCGGCCTGGGACTGGCCATCGTGCGCAAGATCGTCGAGCTGCACGGCGGCAGCGTCAGCGCCGCCAGCGCCGGCCCGGACCAGGGCAGCCGCTTCGAGGTGCTGCTGCCGCTCGCCGCTGCCCCGGCCAGGCTCGCAACGGACGCCCCGGTCATCGCCCAGGAATCCTGGCGCATCCTGCTGGTCGACGACAACGAAGACGCCGCCGCCGGCACCGGCACCCTGCTGCGGCAGCTGGGGCACGCCGTCGACATCGCACACAAGGCCATGCAGGCGCTCGCCGCCGCGCGCGCCCGGCCGCCCGAAATCGCGATTCTCGACATCGGCCTGCCCGACATGGACGGCTACCAGCTCGCCGCCGCCCTGCGCCAGGAGCACGGCAAGGCGCTGCGCCTGGTGGCCTTGTCCGGGTATGGCCAGCAGGCCGACATCGAACGCGCCCGCGACGCCGGCTTCGACCTCCACCTGACCAAGCCGGCCTCGCTGGAGGACCTGGTCTGCGCACTGCAGCCGGCTAGCCCTGCGCCAGTGACTTGAGGGCCCGCTCCAGCGCGCGGACCTTCGCGCGCATTGCGGGCAGATTGCGCAGCAGGGCCGCGCTGCGCTCCCACTCGGCATTCGGCGCGATCGGGTAGAAGCCGGTGTAGCGGCCAGGCTCGGAAATCGAATTCGCCACCAGGGTGCCGGCCGTGATGTGGACATGGTCCGCAATCTCGATATGACCGTTGACCATGGCCGCGCCGCCGAAGGTGCAATGCCTGCCGATGTGCGCGCTGCCGGCGACGCCGACACAGCCCGCCATCGCCGTGTGGGCGCCGATGCGGCAGTTGTGGCCGATCTGGATCTGGTTGTCGAGCTTGACGCCATCCTCGATGATGGTGTCGTCGAGGGCGCCGCGGTCGACGCTGGTGTTACAGCCGATGTCGACGTCGTCCCCGATCACCACCCGCCCGATCTGCGGGATCTTGATGTAGACCCCGTCCTCCATGGCGAAGCCAAAACCGTCGCCGCCGATCACGGCGCCGGAATGCAGGATGCCGCGCGCGCCGATGACGCAGCGGGCGTGGAAGGTGACGTTGGCGAAGAAATGGGTGTATTCGCCGACCACCGCCTCGGGGCCGATATAGCAGCCGGCATCGATGACCGCACCGGCCTTGACCACCGCATTCGCCTCTACCGTGACGTGGGCGCCGACATGGGCCGCTGGGTCGATGCGCGCGCTTCCGTGCACGGCCGCCGTCGGATGGATGCCCGGCCCGGGCACGGCGCGCGGCAGCAGGTACTGCGCGGCGCGCGCGAAAAAGGCGTACGGATTGGCCGTGACGATGCGGGCGCCTTCGAAGGTGGCCGCCACCCCCGGCACGTCCGCCGGCGAGAGGATCAGCGCCGCGGCCCTGCTGTGAGCCGCGAGCGGGCGCATCCTGCTGTTGCCAAGGAAGCTGATCTCGCCAGGGCCGGCGCGCTCCAGCGGAGCGATCGTCGACACTTCGACGCCGGGATCGCCTTCGAGCTGTCCACCGAAGCGCTCGACCAGCTCGCCTACCCGTATAGCCATGCGCTGCCCTCCCCGGTTGTCGATAACGGATTGGACAGCGCTGCTGGGTCAGCAGTTCCGTCGGCCACGATCGATTGGTATCAGACAGGGGAAAGCAAGTTCAATACCAGCTATCGATACATTTTTATTTTCAATGACTTGGCGACGCAGTCGCTCCACAAGCCTGACCAACTGTCAATCCTCTCGACAGTGCATGCCCGTACGCAAGCACAAAAAGGCTGTGTGCGCGTTAATTATGTGAACTGAAACGGGTTGCGCAGGTCATACGCATTGTCGAGTTAACTCATGTGGAGTGACGATGCCGGGCCCGACCTTCGATCAACTGTTCGGCTTGTTAACGGCGGCAAGCCTGGCTACCCCGGACG